>JAAYZI010000112.1 GCA_012514925.1 Deltaproteobacteria bacterium
AAGGTCATCCAATCTGGTATGACCTAATGTTGGCCTTGTTGCATATGCATATCTTGCGCAAAGAGTTGGTAAATTAAACTAGTGTGCTACGTGCAAGATATGTATATGTGACAAGGTTTAATAAAAGCCCAGGTTATCAGAGCCTAGCCTTTCCGCTGATGGCTGGCGGTGGCGCGGAGTTAAATTCACTTTCTCCAGAGAAAGTAATATTCACCTGAACGCTTACAACGCAGCTTTCTACCCCTTGTTTTTCAAGTATATCTAAAGGGGTAGAAAAAAAGTAAGCCTCTATTTAAAACGCGTCTGCTGCGTGCTGCCCATGGTTGCTGCACCGATATTCATGCCGGTAGGCATGTGAGTGGTGGTGGTGGTAACTTCTTTTTCCACGGTAACAGCCAGCTTTCCTTTGGCGCCTGCGCCAAGAGCTGTTGATAACACCTCCGCCGCTTTTTCAATCTTAGGAAGATCTGCCTCAATCTTGGCGCGATAGTGGGGTATCAGGAGCTCAATAGCTCCAACTACCTTGTTGTTGTGCCCTCTAACGATCTTGGCAACCGAGACAACGTCAGCCTCAATCGCGCCCCTGTCTATAATCTGACCACTGGAACGAAGCTCTCCTAGTTGATTACGGATCGCAGCGTCTTGCGGAGTGTTTCCTGCCAAGATCTCCGCAAGTACACTATCGCTTAACTGCGCCGTTAATAGACGCCCTGCAGCGTTTTGTTTGGCGGGAAATGATACAGCCATGCGCCCAGTTACCTTAACAGGCCGTTTCGACTCCACTGAAATCGGATACTGAACCTGACCGTTGTGCAAGACTGCCAGGCTGACGGTCTCGCCGGTAGCTTCTGAAAGCTTCCTTAAAATCGGCAGACCCTGCATTACTAAATCGCTCTGCATCAGATAGGCCTGCCCCAGTTGCAGTGATTTAACCCCTAGGTGGTAATCCTCAGTCTCTAAATTTTGTTCAACGTAGCCGCGCAGCTCCAATGTCGCTAACAGACGAAAAACATTGTTCTTATGTAGCTTAAGCCGTTTAGAAAGCTCTGTAACTCCAACCTCTCCTGCCGCCTTAGCCAGCTCTTCCAACACGTCAATTGCATGAGAAACCGACTGAATCATGTAATTGGCCTTTTCCCGCTTAACCATAACCGAAGCCTCTAAATGAAGAAAATTACATTATAAAACAGCGCCTGCGGCAATATAACGCGAGTTAATTTTATGATCAATATGGAATCTAGCGCCTTTTCCAACTTATCTGGGTCTAAATGGTCACTTTTATGAAATATACGGGAAAGTGCGCATTGGTACTTGACGATTTTTTCGTCTTGACAGACTCGGCCTTCTATCCCTTCGTATACGAAAGGGTAAGATACCCAACACTTAAATCAATTTATTCAATTTAACTCGGTCGGTTTCTCTTAAATTTTTCCTCTTCTGCAGTTTGTTCCAAAAAAGAAACCTCACTAGATTCGCCTCTAAAGACGATCTTGACGTACCCTAAAAATTCGCCCTCTACTCCACCCTGGTTGTACGGCACTATCTTATAAAGGTAGGTCACTCCAGGCACCACGGTTTGATCACTGTACTTAAAATCAAGCAAATGATCGTCCAGCGTGACCTTCCGTCCAATCTGACCCTGCTTGCGCGCTTCGATCCGCAAGTCCTCCAAGACTTCTAGATGTGAGTCCGGAATAGAAGTTAACAGCTCGAAACTTACGCTGTCATCCAGGATATCAGAACGCTTTACGATCTCCTTTCGATAAACCCTGTACCCTTCTATCTCTTTAAGCTCCTTACCCCTTCGATCACTGCTTGGCGCGCTCCAAGCAAAATCGACACCTTGAAGTCCGGGAACAACTTTAAGGTCTTGAACTGCCCGTGGAGAAAACTCTTCCGGAGGAAGGGGCGGACCATAACGACCACATCCCAAAAAGGTTACCAGGAAAATGCAAGCAAAAACGGCTCTCATAATCCGTACTAGTCAGTATTTAATATAGTGGACATTGTTTATTTATCTACCAACCCTCGCAGCTTCTTACTTCGGCTGGGATGCCTGAGCTTACGAAGCGCTTTTGCTTCGATCTGGCGGATTCGTTCCCTCGTCACATCAAAATTCTGCCCGACCTCCTCCAAAGTATGGTCGCTTTTTTCACCAATTCCAAAGCGCATGCGCAGAACCTTTTCTTCTCGTGGCGTCAGTGAGCCCAACACCTTACGGGTTTGTTCCTGGAGGTTCATATTAACCACTGCATTAGAGGGAGAGACCACCCTCTTGTCTTCTATGAAATCGCCAAGATGGGAATCGTCCTCTTCACCAATCGGGGTTTCAAGAGAGATCGGCTCCTTGGCGATTTTTAAAACTTTACGCACTTTATCCGGTGGAATCTCCATTTTTTCTGCGATTTCTTCAGGAGTCGGTTCTCGTCCGAGTTCCTGCACCAGCGCGCGTGATGTTCGCACCAATTTGTTGATTGTCTCGATCATATGGACTGGAATGCGAATAATTCGCGCTTGGTCCGCAATAGCCCGAGTGATCGCCTGACGAATCCACCAGGTAGCGTATGTTGAAAACTTATAGCCACGTTGATACTCAAATTTATCAACGGCCTTCATAAGTCCGATATTACCCTCTTGAATTAGATCAAGGAACTGCAAGCCACGGTTAGTGTATTTCTTGGCAATAGAAACCACCAATCTTAGATTAGCTTCAACCAACTCTTGTTTAGCTGCGTACGCCTGTCCCTCCGCCTCGCGTAAAATTTTGACGCAAGCTTTAAATTCATCCAAATCAAGCAACACACGTTGCTCAAACTCAGTCAAAGCATTCCCGATACTCTGCAGATCGGCTCCCAAATTTCTGGCTTCCTGAGCCCTAAGCTTCAAGCGTCTACAAGAGCGCTTAAACTCAAGCTGGTTTTCCGAAAGCAGCTCCGGTACTGCTCCTAAAAGTTCTGCTGCAGGGCGCCCAATCCGTTTCTCGATCAGAGCCAACCTGTACTTAAAATCACGCACATTATCGGCGACATCCTTGACCAGCTTGGAGATGGCGTGAAACTGCTTCTCGTTTAGATTAAGCTTGTCGATCTTGGCGGCGTTACGATCTATGAGGCGGCGGTAACGTTTTTCAAGTTCAGGCAGATTGCGGGCTTTACCACGTCTGCTTTCGCACAACTCAGCGAAGGCGCGAGAGGTATCCTTGAGGGCTTTTTTAAAAGTAGGCAGCTTTTTCAAGAATTTCTTGCGGGCTTTCTCCTCTTCTTCGTCTACGGGATTGACCTTTACTTCTTCTTCCTCTGAGTCGGTCTGCGAGTCTGAAGCGCCACTCTCATCCACATCTAAGTCTTCGCTCGCTTCTGTAGCGACTGCTTCCGTGTCGTCAAGGAAAAGATCTCGCAAACGCAGCTCTTGATTTTTGACTTTCTCGAAAAGGCTCACTACGTAATCTAGGCCCAAGGGCTGCTTTAAAATTTGCTCACACGCCACCTTCTGGCCAGCTTCAATTTTCTTGGCGATTTCAACTTCACCTTCGCGCGTCAGTAAGTTGACGTTGCCCATCTCCCTAAGATAGAGCCTTACGGGGTCACTACTTTTTCCAACCCCACTGCTAAGATTTACATCCTCCTCCGACTTACTGGTTCGAGCCGCCATGTCGCTGGCCTCGTCAAACTCCTCGCCGGTTTCGTCCACGATGTCAATTTCATGCTCACCGAAGAGGGACATCACCTCTTCAAGGTTCTCCTCCGTGACAAGATCATCCGAAAGCACCTCACCGATATCCTCCATGGTGAGGTAACCTTTCTCCTTGCCCTCTTCGATCAATCGCGTTACATCGCCCTCTAAATCGCTACGTTCAGAGCCTAAACGCTTGCCGCCCTTACCGGAGCTGCCTTCTTGCGCGCCTACGGAACTCGCGCGCTGACCGCGGCGGCCGCTTGCAAGTTTCTCAGCAGACGCGGCTTTAGAACGTCTGATCTTCTGCAATGCCGCCTTCTTGGCACCTTCAAGGAGTTTTTTATTGCGTGCCCGCCTCTCAGCCTGGCTTGTAATTTTTGGAACCCTGATTTTTGAAGCCTTGGTTTTTGAAACTCCAGCTTTGGCAGACGCAGGCAAAGCGCCACCCTTTCCCCGAGTGGGCGACTTGGATGTGAGCTTAGATTTAACCGCAGCCGTTTTCGTTGGCGCAGGCTTCAACGCTTCCGCCTTGGTCTTAGCCTTACTTCCGACTTTTGGTTTAGCTTTCGGTTTAGCTTTTGATGGCGGTTTAAGGGGACTCTTTTTTTTGGTCAACGCCTTTGATGATAACCGCTTTGCACCGACACCTTTCCCGGATTTATCTCTCTTACCTGCCACTGACACTTTGCTCCTAACGAAAGACGATTGCTCAGCTTATATGCTCCTTAGCAATAAATCCAGCCACGCCGGGTTAAAGCTCTTTACGAGCCGCTTTCTGCACATCGTCTGTTTTTAACACCACAACACCACGTTTAACGGGCAAAATGGGACTACGCAAATCCCCTACACCCTACTAGCCGAATCACTCCGGCTGTAACCGCTCACGTATGCAATTGGTTATGCAATTTTGTTCTCTACCTGGGCTGTAAAATTTCACTTTCTCTGGAGAAAGTAATATTTATGTGAACGGATACATATAATTAAACTGCATTTAGCCTCCTTCCCATTTCAAGCTTTTCTTGTAAAAGTTCCTCGCGGACTTCCTCAGCATCGCACTCTGAGATCTCCCGATCCAACTGCGCTAGCGCCCTTTTTAGCTGGGCCCTGCGCACAGCCTTTCGGCATTCTGCAAAGAGTTTATCAACATTGACCGACTCGTCCTTAAGGATCCGATGCGTCTGCCGCCAAAAAGCAAACCAGGAGGGCCCAAACTCAGAAAGCAGGCTTTTTATAAGCTCTTTTTTTTCATCCAGGGAGGCTCCTTTAAGGTTAATCGTCTGAGCCAATCCCTCTACAAACAGCCGGGTATCTTCACAAACTTCGCCCATAATATCCGCATCCCGTATAACCTCCTCAGCCAAAACTTCCTTTTTTGCTATCACAGCCTGAAGTATAGCCCGGTCCAACTGCGGCAGATCTTTGATGTTTCTGTAGCTCCCCGCTCCGTCTTGAGTCTCCGGGCCAGGCTCTGCTTCAATCTCAACATTAAGGAAGATCTGCCCGGCATCTGTTTTTCCTAAAACCAGCGCTTCCAAATGGACCCGCTCTACCATAAGCTTAAGAGCCGCCTTGGAGATCAATTCGGCCTGCTCGATCTTGCTTTCGACCAGGGAGAGAGAGCGGCTGAGCTCCTCACACAGTTTGCCTTTTTGGGCGGCACCCAGATCTTTAATGGACTGTACCCCGTACTTTGTAAGCAGCGCGTCCAGCACACATTCAAGTAAACTTTTGGTTTCGGATTTCAGCCCCTCTAGATACTCTTTGGTCGCGGATCCGTGCAATTTCGCAATTGTATCTGGATCCTCATCCTCCGGTAAGAATATCGCTGAGACATCAATCCCACTATTAACAAAGGCCTCA
>JAAYZI010000113.1 GCA_012514925.1 Deltaproteobacteria bacterium
GCATATGCGACAAGGCCAATATTAGGTTGTACCAGATTGGATGGCCTTACGTTTTATATGAAGAAATCTAACATTGTCTATGTGATTAAATACTGACTAGTACAAGTGGTAGAGTACACATAAAGTGGGTAGCGGCTGCCATATTCACTTTCTCCAGAGAAAGTAATATTCATGTGAACGGATACCGGATACTAATGTAATCCATACCGCACTCCACCACATGCATAGATCCACGGGGTAGAGTATGCTCTAACTAAAGGCAGCCGCGTTTTATGACTACATCATCACAAACTCTCAGATCTCACTGGCCGATTTCAATTCTTTCCAGCATCGCTGCCGTAGTCAATGTGTTATTGCCGCTTTTTTTGGTGCGCCTACTACAACCGGCTGAAATCGGCACTTTCAAAATATTTTTTCTATACCTTACTTTGGCGCCCGGCCTTGCCCTTACAACCGGTCTTATCAACGGACTAGCGTTCTGGTCGGGCAAAGGAGCAGTGGGACATCGGGCGGTACAAGCAACGGCGATGTCACTGTTACTAGCTTCGTTTGTGTCTTTTATTTTGGCTCTTTGCCTGCGCCATGAAATTGCAAGCCTTTTTGGGTGGCAGGACTGTTACGGATTACTTTTTGCCTTGGCTGTTTTGGGGACAGTGGCGTCACAGTTCTTTGAAGAAGCCGCCATCTGTAGCGGGCGTATCTGGACAGGGGCGCTGTTCTATTCCGGCTTTGAAATTTTCCGGACCAGCGCCATTGTTATTGTTGCGGTATTAACCCGCAGCCTTACGGCTGTTTTGATTACACATACCTGCATCTCACTTCTTAAGGCTCTAAGCGGATACCTAGCCGGGTGGCACCTAGGACTGGCAGCGTTTATCCACGACAAATCCGTATACTACGGACTGTTACGTTACGCCCTGCCGGTTTCTCTGGCGGGCTTAATGGCAATCCCACTTACCTACGCTGACCAGCTCATTTTATCTGCTTACATTCCCGCCTCTGAATTTGCGATCTACGCGATTGGCTGTTTGGCTATTCCCCCTCTGTTTATTTTGGAGCATGCCATCACGCGCGTACTGATTCCACAGATGTCCAGCGCCTTTAATGAGAAACACTCTTCCCAAGCCGCCTATCTGTACCACCAGGCCGTAACAGACCTAGCGCTCTTGCTGGTCCCTGCCGTAGCCGGGCTAATAGTGTTTGCTACGCCGATTATCGAAATTCTCTTTACCAGTAGTTACAGTGAAGCTTCAAAATACCTCGTCTTTTTCTCTTTTAACTATCTGCTGCTAATCCTGCCATACGACGCCGTTCCGCGAGCCTTAGGCCAGGGCACCTGGATCTTAAAGAACTTCTTGGTATTTTCTATCCTAGCGCTGGCGCTCTGCTTGATTCTAACCAAGCAATTTGGACCCTTTGGAGCTTTGGCCGGAATAATTCTCTCCAAAGCCTTGATGCGAGGTTACGGCACATTTTATGTCAAACGCTGCACCGGCTGGGCTTTTAGAGATTTCATCCCGGTTTCAGCCCTGACTCGCTTCGTTCTGATTTCGCTGGTGCTATCTCTACTCTCACTCGGAGCGTCCCATTACTTTAAAGACCCCAGATGGTGGTTTGCGGTGTGCGCCCCGCTCTTTGCGTTTTCCTACTTCGCCGCGCTTTTAATCTGGAAAAGAAAAGCGCGCCACCAAGCCAGCCCAAGCCCGCGAGTGTTACTACTTTCCCAATATCTGCGGGTCGGAGGCCTGGAGCGAATGGTTCTTAATCTGGCAAGTCAGCTCCAAAACAATCGACGATGGGATGTGCGCGTATTCTGCTACGATGGCCTGAATATCGGCGGTAACGCCGGGCTCATCCCTGAATTTGAAAAGCGCGGCCTGAGCGTTGAGACCCATCAAAAAGGGCGCGGCTTTTCAGCTGCGGTCGTTTTTAAACTCATCAAGAAAACAATGCGCGAGGACATTTCAGTTGTTCATTCACACGATCTAGGCGCCCTTATTTATGCCTCACTGGCCAAAGTGTTTTCGCCTCAAAAGTTCAAGCTGGTGCACACCCAACATAGCTTCGTACACCTGCAAAACAAGTGGCGCTACCGCTTATATGAGAGACTTTTCCCGCGATTAGCTGACCAAATCATCGTAGTCTCCCCGCAAAATTTCGATACCTATCGACAGCTCGGCCTCGCCCCATCAAAAGTAAAAATTATTGAGAACGGTGTAGTTCTTCCCCCTAAAACCCCCTGCTTTAACCAGAAAGCCGCGCGTCGCGAAGCCCTCCTGGAGAGTCTGCGTGACCATCCTTTGCAACACAAGCTTGCGCTTTGTGCAGAGAGCTACTGGATCCTGTGTTTAGGCCGCATCCACCCGGTGAAGGGGCAGATGCGTGCATTAGAGCTCTGGAAGGAGCTGTCGGCTGAGACCCGCAAGAGCGCGCACCTGATTTTTGTCGGACCGGGCGAACTAGAAAGTGAAGCGACGTTATTAAAGAACGCGATTTTATCGGCCCC
>JAAYZI010000114.1 GCA_012514925.1 Deltaproteobacteria bacterium
CCCGTGCTTTGGCAGTCCCGCATTAATAGGCTCACTAATTCCATTTCCTTGTCTGTAAGAATGTTTTTTGACTGTCTCATTTTAATAACCTCCATTTTGTTTTATATGGAGATTATTGCCATTTACACAGGTTCTTAATCAGCCTCCTAGAATATGGTGTTCCTGTGTTTGAGACGATAGCTTTCTCCGGTCATGTTGAATAGCTCACTATGGTGCACCAATCTATCCAGGATGGCCGTTGTGATCACTGGGTCACCCAGAAACTCAACCCATTCGTCAAACCCTTTGTTGGACGTCACAATTACCGATTTGTGCTGGTAGAAATTCGAGATTATCTGAAAAAACAGATTGGCTTCCTGCCGGGTGACCGGCATCAAGCCAACTTCGTCGATTATCACCAGATCAGCGGACATAATCTGCTTTAGACGGCGCTTGCTCTTAACCGAAACTGCTTCGGTATTAAGCAGTTTGATAAGTTCCCCCATCATTACAAAGCAGACCTGATAGCCTAGTTCGACAGCCTGTACCCCAAGCCCTACTGCCAAATGGCTTTTGCCGATGCCTGATGGGCCAAGGAACAGGAGATTGAAGGCTTTCTCCAACCAATGCATGTCCATTAACTGCTGGATCTGTCGTCGACTAATTGAGGTTTGAAACCCGAAATCAAACTCTTCGATGGTTTGGTATTCAGGAAACCCGGCTTGCTTTAACCGGCGGTTGCGTGATTTTATATTTCTGGCTGTTGCTTCCTGCTCTAAGACTCGGTGTAGGAACTGAAGACAAGATAAGTCTTCCTTAATCGTTAGGGTTAACAGTTCATCCAGGCTATCCCGGGCACTAGTCAGTTGAAGTTGCCCCAACAGGGCTTTAACCTCTTGAACCTGGTTGTTCATTAGTCTACACCTCCCAGCAAGTTGGTGTAGACGTTAATGCTGCGGTGTTCGGTCTTTACCTGAAGATGCAGCGGCCAGTTTTCCGGCTGGTTGAATATTGAGGCCGAATGTTCGGGGTGCTCTGTCTGATTTGCTAGATAAATGGCCGCATCTCGGCATTCCACCGCACTATATAGCTGCCTTTTAAGACAGTAATTGATCGCTTGTTTGATTATCTCTGGCGGATACTTTTTGGTCAGTTGAATCATTAAGCTGAATTGGTCCCGAACATATCGGCGTTTTTCCCGACGAATCATGGCCAAAAATTCAATCGCTTGGGCTGTGTTACCTAAAAGCTCTAGGGTGCTTTCATAAAGCTCATTGATCTTTAAACGGTTATCCCGCAGGTGGTTGTTGTTGCGGACCAGGACTCCTTTCGCCAGGCTGACCTGGTGAACAGCTATTATTTCACCAGATGGGATATCCAAGAGAGTTAATACCCCTGATTCTTCTCGTGTTTCAATTTGACGGCCAGGCCGGTAGGTGCCGATTGGCACCGTGTACCGATTGCCGTTGTACCAAATGGTGTTGTCTTTTCGCACATCTCTTGTTACAATGGCGGCAGGTGTTTTATCTGTAAAAGGTACTGGCCGTAAGTATTGCTGTTCGACGAGAAATACTTCTGCCGGTACTTTTTTTGTTACACCATGCTGCTTACGGTTGGCGGTCCGGTCCAGCCAATCTTTAAAATCCAGGTTCCAGTTCTGCAAGTCGCTAAAGCGGCGATAGGCGACAAAGTTTGATTTCATGTACTTAACAACCGCTTCAATCTTACCCTTGCTTTCGGGATCGCTCTTACGGCAGAGCCAGACCTTAAAACCCATAGCTTGTTTAAACTTTTCAAACTCGTAGGTATGGATGATGTCGCCGTAGTTCTCTTTAATCGTCATTAACTTATCCTGATCCATAACTAATTCTTCAGGAACTCCATTCAGGACTTGTGCCTGGAATGAGCTAAGACTGCGCCTAGGGCATAAAGTTTGATGTGGCCGCCTTTTGATTTACGGATGGTCTTTTCCCCGAAGTCAATTTGCAGTTGTTTTCCCATAGGGAGCTCAGGAACCGCTTGATACTGGCGAAGGTTCGGTTGTTTTTCAATATGGTGTTCCGCTCGGAGACGAGCAACCAGTCGCCTGACCGTTCGTTCCTTTATGCTCTCATCGTGATACTGTTCTTTTAACCAATCTTCTACCTGGGAGGCAGTAAGATCGGGGAACTGTAATAACCAATCCAGGATAACATCTTCATACTGATTCAGTTTTTGGGTTCTGCGGCTGCTTAGCTCCCGGAGTTTGGCAAACTCGTCTGGGTCTACCAGCCAATACTTGTTGACGGTCTTAATATTAATGCCAAGATGTCTAGCTACTTGTGTTTTCTTGAGTCCAAGATCTTTTAGCTGATGAATTTCGCCGTACATTTTCCACCCCGTCAGATTAATCTCCACTCCTTTCAGTCAACCGGTCAAGTATACCAGTCAACTGGCAGGTGGTGGGAAAAACCATCCATTTTTATTGGCCGAAATTCATCCTTTTTAGTTTACCGCTTACACCTTCATTCCATATACCCGCAATATTTACGCTGACGTGTCCGTGTAGCTTTTGGGCTTTGACTTGTTTAGCAGTCTTACCCCAC
>JAAYZI010000115.1 GCA_012514925.1 Deltaproteobacteria bacterium
TCATGCAAACGGTTACCACCACACAGACAATGTTAGATTTCCCCATATAAAACATAAGGCCATCCAATCTGGTACGACCTAAATATTGGCCTTGTCGCATATGCTTAGTGAAAGGTTTAATAACAGCCCAGATTAGCAAAGCCTTTCTGGCGAAGGCTGACGGTAACGCGGAGTCGTGGGCGATAAAACTTCACTTTCTCCAGAGAAAGTAAAACTCATGCAAACGGTTACGAATTTCTTTGAAGCAGGGGGGGCTTTCGGTTCGACATGGGGGCAACAGGCGGGTGGATGTTGGGGAGAGAAGCCTGTGGGGATGGGAGATTATGTTGGCGAGATTTGAAGTGCTGATGAGATGGTGGAGAGTTTGGGGGACGTTGCCGGTTATGGCATGGGTGCAGGGGGCCGCGTTATACCGGGCTGGTAAGTTCGATGAGGCTCGTAGGTATTACGAGAAGGGGTTGGAGCGGCATCGCCGCCATCCTGCGCGTTTTTGCGCGCACATGGACCTTTCGTACTGTCTTTTTAGGTTGCGTCGGTTTGATGAGGCTGAGCAACATTTACAGATTACAGTGAAACATTTTCCCCGTATGCGCGAAGCCTCTGTGCGTTTAGCTCGGTTACAGATGTGGACAGGAAGCTATCTGGAAGCAGCCTGGACCATAAAACGAATTCTCGAGCACGTTGCGCCAGACGCTGAGCTGGCGGCGCTTTTTTTGATGGCGGTCATTCATAATGGTGGGCCTGCATTTCTGCGCAAGGAGGCTTTAGCGGCGCTTTTGAGTTTGGATCCAAAACAGTTAAAAGATCCAAGGCTTGAGGTCGGGCGCGCTCTTTTGGCTGTGCAGCGAGGAGAAATAGCCAAGGGCCGGGCAGTGCTGGAAGGGTTGGCTACGCAGCCTGGCGCTCCGCTTGAAGCTCACCTAGCCTTTTCCGAACTGCTTTTATCTGAGTATAAGATCGGTCAGGCGCGAGTGCATCTTAGAGCAGCTTTACTAGCGGCTCCCGATGATCCTAAAGTTTTGACACTTTTAAGCGAGAGTTATCTGAAACCGGGTCCGTTCTATAACCCTGAGTACGCAAATCAGCTTGCCATCAGCGCTTGTCAGAATACCGGCTGGCTGAGTCCTGGAGAGATGAAAGTTTTAGCTCAATCCTTCTTTCATCTGGGGGATAAGGGCTCCGCTCTAATTGTTGCTAGTAAGGCTAAGCAAGTTGGGAAGCAGCGACTCGGAGTATTTAAAGATTCCGAAACATTGGACGAACTTATCAAAGGTCTGGCCGCTGGTACTTTGGCGTAATGCATAACGGATGGCGATGTGGGGAAGTGGTAGCTGTTCTCTCTAGCTAAGGCTCTAAGTCAGTGCGCGCCAGCACGCGTCCGCTAGCTGGTCGGCCACTTTGCTGGGTGCAGGGGTGCGGGTTGGGGCATCAAGCCAATCTCGCACGTACCCTTGGGGGATCCCAAAGAGGACTGACCACATCAGGTTGGCTCTTAAATCCCGAAGTTTGCCGCTGCGGATACCGCTTTTAATAACGCGGGTCAGCTTCCGGCCAAGGCGATCAAACCCGATCATGGTAGGCTGCTTTATGCTGCCACTTATAAATTCGTTGTGACGGCACAGCCACATATACTTTGAAAGCTGATGGTTTACCTCCGAAAATTCAAGGAAGGATTTGACCACAGTCTTAATCACTTTTTCGACATCTTCTTCGCTTCCTACGGATTCATCCAGGGCGTGCCTAAAAGCCGAAATCGCTTCCTGATATAGCGCCGCCGCGATTTCCTCTTTGTTTTTGAAATTATGGTAGATCGAGCCCACGCTGCACTTTGATTCCCGGCTCAGGTCTGGCACATTGGTGTTAAAGTAACCCTGCTCTACAAATAGCTTGAGAGCTGCCGCCAAGATGCGCTCTCTTGGAGTATAGGAAGAAAAATCCCTCTGTTTCGCCAGTTTGTTTAAGCTGGGGTCATCCGCTGGAGCGTTCATGAACGTATGTTACACCGTTTTTCGGGTATCATGCAAATATCTTAAAGATCTAGGGGAAATAGGTCGATACTACCAAGGCCGGTGGGGTATACGGGCTAGTGTATGTAAATCGAGCCGTTGATCTCCGAGGTTTAACCCGGTAGCTTGGCGGGGGATCGGTTTTAGGCAACTTGGATTTGTAGTTTTGATATCATGGCCGCTGGAGATAGTTTTTTATATAGCCTGTTCGTAGCGCTGCTTATGCTTCTGGGCGTAATTATCGGCGCTGTCATCTTGCTTGGAATCGTAGCGGTCTTTTTAGTCTGATCGCCACTGCGTGAGTGGTGGGCGGCTGCAATCACTTCAAACTGAGATCAATCCGTGCGCCATGGCCAGCTTGGCTAGCTCCGCATTGGTGTGCAGTTTAAGCTTTTTTAAGATATTGCTGCGGTGGGTGTCGACAGTGCGAATGCTGATATGTAGAAGCTTGCTGATGGTGCGGTTTTTATAGCCGTCGGCTAAGTATTTTAATATTTCCAACTCGCGCTTGGTTAGTACCGAGAGCGGGTTATCGACCTCGTTTTGGGATGCGCTCTCACTCATAAGGCTCGCGGTAACTGAAGGGCTGAGGTACGTTTTCCCTTCTAAGATCGAAGTGATCGCAAATTCAAGCTCTTCAAAACTTGCATTTTTGGGGATATACCCCTTGGCTCCAGCGCTTAACGCGGCCTTTACACTCTTGTGCTCCTCACAGGCGGAGAGCACCAGAATCGGTGGCTGGCAAGGCGCGCCCTCCTCTTTCAGCTTTCTTAGGGCAGCGATACCATCGAGCTTGGGCATGGATACATCCATAATAACTAGGTCCGGTTCGAGTGTGTCCAGCAGGTTTAGGAGTTTTTCTCCGTCGTTGGCCTGCCCTGCTATGTTGTATTTACCCGTGCTGCGCAGCATTTCGCAGAGAGCCTCGCGAATGACGTCGTGGTCATCAGCAACTATCAAGTTAATCATTTTAAAAGCCCCAAGAAGATAAATCCCCAAGACATCAGCTGCCTAAAAGCATCAACCCCGTTCTCATTAAAAGACGGCAAATTAACTGTATTTCTTTAGCGCAAAATTAGAGTGGTATCCGTTCACGCGTGAAAGCGGCAAGTAAGTTGCATTGATCCGGAAGTGATATGTCTGCAAGAAAAAACAGATGCCAAACCAAGCGGTTAGCAGGTGCATTGGAAGGCGCAAGAGACAATTTGCTGACATGGCCGCGAGCCGACTGTCGGGATACTGACAGATCTGGAGCTTAATTTGTGGCGGGCGGGACACTGTTTAGGTGAAGACGAAAACCCGGCACAGTTCATAATGAGGTAGCTATGGGAGATATTCAGGTTTGGAAGGTAGTTTGTGACGGACTTCTGGTCGCATCGCTAGTATACCTTTGCTACCGTTTTGCCAGATCCTCGGCTAGCAGTCTTTCTCCGAATGCCGCGTTGATGGAGGCTAGACTACGCGCATTACTTAAAGAGGCGGATCAAACTGCGTATCTGCTAAACGACAAGCTGCTTAAGCGACAGGGAAAGATTGAAGAGCTGCTGTTTGAATTAGAGACCGTAGAAAATCGCATCAATAGATCCGTAGGCGGGTTCGATGAAGCTAAGGCGGATCTAGACGTTAGAATTCAGAAAGCCCAAAGGACGCTGCAAGGTTTAGCAGATGGAGTTACGCGCTCGCTTAAGGAACGGCCCGCTCAACCTAAATTTGTTGCTGCCGAAAGCGAACCTAAACCTTCTGAGGCAGCGCTTGATTCCAGGGCGGAAGCACCGTCTGCCGAACAAAGCTTTGCCAATCTGATGGAAAATACGCCTGTGGCACCGAAAGAGAAGCCATTGCCGCTTGTCGCCCAGCTGGAGGTCGAACACATAGATCCGATTTTTGAGCCCCCGAGTTTTGATACACCAAAAACAGCAAAAGCTGCGTCCGAGCCAAGCGAAGGAAGGGCCGAAGCACGTTGGAGCAACGTAAATATTTACGGTGAACCGATTGTTGACGCCGCTGTCGCAGCGGGTCGGGCGCGGCGACGCTCTCAGGCGGAAACTCCGGCGCCTAAAGGTCTGGCCGCCAAGATCGAGAAAGAAGGTTCTCACCCTTATGCCGCTGCTGCCCAGCGAGAGGATGGAGACACCCTGCAGCAAGTTTATGACGCCGCCGAAAAACTGCTTAAATCCGGTAAAGATTTAGCCACGGTTGCTAGCATGACGCGTTTACCCATTGAGGAGGTACGGATGCTCTCCCAGATGGTGGCTCAGGAAGCTCGTATCGGCGGCGAGGCCGCCGTCAGGGGCGTCGATGACCGCTTGGGAGTTTTAGGGACAATGCGGCGAGAGATCCAGACCCTATAAAGAGAGGATAGAGTATGGAACGGGGAACCTACGTTGCGGCCTCAGATGGCGTACAAAAACTGCTTGAGCTCGAAGTGATTAACAATAATCTGGCCAACGCCAATTCAGCGGGATTCAAGCGTCAATTCGTGCAGACGGAGGAGCGCGCTTTCGATCAGACCTTAGCGAGCATGATGAATCTAAAAGATCCGTACGCCAAACCCGACCATGATCGGACTCCGGAGGTGAAAGTAAAAGGCACTCATACTGATTTTTCGCCAGGTCCGATTGCGACTACCGGCAACCCTCTGGATGTAGCCTTGCGGCATCCCCATGACTTCTTTGTGATTAGCGCGCCCCAGGGAGTTTATTATACACGTGCTGGAAACTTCACGTTGAATACAGAGGGTGAGTTGGTAACTCCCGATGGTGCTCAGGTACAAGGTGACGGTGGGGCGATTTCTGCGGTTGGGGCGGGGGTCCATCTCGCGGAGGATGGCTCCGTAATCGGAAATGGCACGGCCTTAGGTCGTTTGCAGGTTGTACGCTTCGAAGACCCTTCTGTGTTGGAGCGTTTAGAGGGTACGCGCTTCAGGTTGAAAGCCGGTGCAACGGCCGGCACTCAAGTTGATCCGAACTTGGTGACGCGTTCTTTGGAGATGCCGAACGTGTCAGTGGTAACGAGCATGGTCGAGATGGTGGCGGCTTCGCGTGGTTTTGAGCTTTACACTAAGACAGCGCGCACCATAGACGAGTTGAATCAAGTCGCGATTCAGCAAGTCGGGCGGGCTATACGCTAGTGGAGGAGCGTCATTGATGTTTGAACTGTGAACTCATGAGGCGTTACTTCAATTGGTGAAAGAGGCGGCTAGAGATGCTTTTTGGGAGATAAAACAAGATGATTAGAGCTCTTTACACTTCAGCTACAGGCATGCAAGCCCAGGAGACTAACCTGGACGTTATCGCTAACAACATGGCCAACGTCAATACTACCGGTTTTAAACGCAGCCGCGCTGACTTTCAAGATCTGATTTATCAGTATTTGATTGAGCCTGGGTCTCCCACCTCCCAGAGCACTATCAGTCCCAGCGGCGTTCAGGTCGGATTGGGCGTGAAGACGGTCGCAGTTCAGAAAATATTCGAACAGGGAGATCTGATTGCAACCAGTAACCAACTTGATTTAGCGATTGAGGGAGACGGTTTCTTTGAGGTACTTCTTCCAGATGGAAATTCGGCATACTCCCGCGCTGGAAATCTCCAGCTCGATCAAGATGGTCAGATCGTCACCCCTGACGGGTATCCAATCAACCCCAGTATCACCATTCCGCAGGATGCAATCTCCATATCGGTGGGTGAGGACGGTACGATTTCAGTGCGGCTGCCGGGTCAACAGGCATCTTCACAGGTAGGCCAGATTACAGGCGTGCGCTTTGCAAATAATGCTGGATTGCGGGCAATCGGCAGAAACCTCTTTGAGGAGACCGCGTCTTCCGGAAGTCCGATTACGGGGAATTTCGCGGAAAATGGCTTCGGCCGAGTGCAGCAAGGCTTTTTGGAGAGCAGCAACGTCAGCATCGTAGACCAAGTTGTCGGCATGATCACCGGGCAGCGAGCCTACGAGGCTTCTTCCAAAGGCATTCAGGCTGCGGAAGACATGCTGACACAAGCTATTAATTTAAAGAGGTAAGGCATGCGTTATTGTAGAAAAGTGACCAGAACCTTGTGGTTCGTTGCGATTGTACTATCAGGGGAGGCGGCATGGCTGCAGGCCGCAGAACCTCCCGCGCCAGCACGGACTGTGCGCATTATCGGGCGCAAGAGCGTGACCGTAACAACTCCTGAGATTCGATTGGCGGAGATCGCCAGTGTTTCTTCCTCACGCTCAAGTGATGACGATATAATTATCGGCTTACAGAAGATCGTAATCGATCCAGCTCCTACGCCGGGAAAATCCGATACGATCAGCGCGGCGCGCGTCTTAGAGCGCTTGCGAGAGGAAGGGATCGAACTGCGCCAAGTTGGATATTCGCTCCCAAGGTTAATCACCGTAAAGCGCGCGTCTCGCACACTGGGATATGAAGAGGTCAAAGCTGCCATTGAAGCCAGCCTGGTTGGTTCGGGCAGGGATGTATCTTTGAGGGAGGTGGATTATCGAAAGAGTCTGGAGATTGCTCCCGGGCAGGCAGAGATTGAAGTGGCCCCACTAGAGGGCATTCGTCCCGGGCAGTGTCTTTTCGGATTGACTGTTAAGGTTGAAGGTCAGCCAGAGGCTCGTCTGCGTGTCAAAGCCACGCTGGATGAGTGGCGTGAAATTCCCGTAGCAGCGCGGCAGATTGGAAGGGGTAGCGTGATTGGTGCCCAGGATGTCAGGATGGCGCGTCTGAATTTAGGAGAGGTCCCTCAGGATGCTGCGGTTGATATCCAACAGGTTGTGGGGTTTGAAACCGGCCATTCAATCGGCGATGGGGAGGTGTTCCGTAGCGCCAAGCTGGCACTGCCTCCCGTCATCAGCGCCGGATCGTCAGTAATGATCGTTTACCGCAGCCGCTTCATGGAGGCTTCTGCAGCTGTGACAGCCATGGAGTCTGGAGCGGCGGGACAACGAATTAAGGTCAGGAACGATTCTTCTAAGAAGTCTGTGATGGGAATCGTACTTGAGCCTGGATTGGTGAGGGTGAGCGAATGAAATCTATAAGTAGAGCCTGTATACTCCTTTGCTGTTACCAAGGATTGGGATGCGCGCCCACAGTGCAGCATGCTCCCTTGGGAACCATTCCATCTTTGGACTACGCTGCTCAGGTGCGTAATCCGGTGCAGCGATTGCCTCAAGCCA
>JAAYZI010000116.1 GCA_012514925.1 Deltaproteobacteria bacterium
AAACCTGACGTACCGGAGCGCGCCCATGCGCAGGATCACGCACCGCCAAAAGCTTCTGGGTAATCTCCTTTTTTAAACGCCCAACCTCATCTGCCTCCACCACCCCGTTCCTCTCGCGTCCTTTCCGGTTCAAGTAGATACCAGTCAGGCCCACCTGGAACGCCTTAGTCTTTGACCAATCCACGCCCTGAAAATAATCGGAATCGGGCCTTCCACCGTCACCGTTACCATTACTCTTAAACGCCAGATACCCCTCCTGGTGCAGCCAAGTGTTCACATTGAAACACCGCCTAAAACTCGTAAAGCCATGGTCGCTCATCACGATCAAAACATCCCCCTCCCCCAGCTTCGCGCGCACACGCCCCACCAAGTTATCCATCTTCTGGTACATCTCCGGAATAGCATTAACGAACTTGGATCCCTTCTCTTTGGGAGCGGGATGCTGCGGATCGAGGTAGCGCCAAAACATATGCTGGATGCGATCACTGGCATCAAAGACGCACGCGCACACTCCCTCACGGGTGCGCTCTAAAGCATCAAAAAACATGGCCTCACGTTCAGCGTGCGTAAGATAAGTCTGCTGTAAAAATGTCTCGTCATCCAAGGCTTTCTCGTTTCTGCCCCAGGTGTCTTCCATCAGCCCCAAAGTGCCGTAAAGCCCCTGACGTTTGGCAAAATAACTTGAGAGGAACACCGGATGGGAGATCGGTAGAGCTGGTTTTTCAGGGTTGATATTAAGCGGCGAAACGTAAAGCTGTACCGCAGGGGTGACGGAACGCAGGCAGAAACGGCAGATGCCAGACACAGACTTGGTCATGCCGAATCTAAACGTCAGATTCACCCAATCGGAGAACTGATCAATTTGAAGTTGCACTCGCTCTCCCTGCACCTCCAGCAGTGCGCACTGCTTATCAGCGGCAACAGTCAACTTAAACGGAACCTTAAGAGGCTCAGGCTTTCTAAGAAAGGGGTGCGGCGGACCTTCAATGAAACCTTCCATTACACCATCTTTCAACTCAACGTAGCAAAACTCTCCACCGGTAGCACTCTCCCCCTCGCCTCGCTTGGCGCTGGTAAAAACAGAAAACGTTCCTTGAGTGCCCTTTAAGTCTGGTGTGCACATGGTGGAGAGCACATTGCCTTCGAACTTCTCCGGTGGATAAGAGATCGGCACCCTTAAAATGTTACAGAACACCCCATGCTTGGAGAGCACCTTCCAGAACGGCTGCGACTTTCTAAGCAGTCTGATCTTAGCTCGACCAATGGGAAAGCTGTACTTGCCGATTGAGATCGTGCGCTTGGCAGGTTCAGTTTCGGTAGAGGAGAGGCTGGGCAAACAGTAACGCTTATCCCGCGTCAAAAAATCAAAAACGTTATGCGCTCCTGGATTGACTCCGGTTTGAAACGTAGACCAGGCTACGGGAGAGAGCGAGGGGAGAGTTGTCTTAAGCCGCGAGTAACTCCCTTCTGCAGCCAGAGCTTTGAGATTAGGCAGCTTGCCCTCCTGCATGTACTGATCAACCAGCTTAGGCTCCAGCCCATCCAAACCGACAATCACCACCCGCCTGGTGCGAGCATCCTTACTGATGCGCTTTCCAGCCACACGCCGTAAGGCCCACTGAAGCGGCCAAAAAGCCAGAGTGGCAAACGCCATAAAAAAGGTCAGCACAAAAACAAACGCCGAGCCGATAAAAGCAAAACCAGCTCCAGGCCCGATGTAGGCCGAAGCCGACTGAGGTAAGAACAAAAGCGCTAAGAAAAATAAAATAGCTCCGCACTTCATAGCATCCTACGCTAAAAACAAAGTAAAATAAGCTGCTTATCAGCGCTCTGGAATTTTAGGAAACAACCCTAGCACAAAGAAAAGGATCTGAAAACATGAATTGTTTAGTATTATATTATTCTATCGCAACCACTTTCCTGATAATTGCACTGGTAACAGATTGTAATCCCTAAATTTAATACTTATATGAACGGATAGCCCCTTTTTTTTTTAGGTTCTGCCGTATTGCGCCGATTAAATGTAACGGATCCAAACTCCACAGCATAACTAGTATAGGCTTTTGGTGTAAACTAGATATGAAGGGGGCCCTAGAAGGCGGGGTACCGACTGTTACGATTAGGTGTACCAGTCAGGATCTGACTATGTCTGCTCATATTGAATACTGACTTGTACAGATTAGGGAAACTCTACTATGCCGAAATTTGTAAGCAGCCAAACCTTTGATTCAACCTCTACGCTAGACACAGCGACCCTGTCGCTCGTCGACAAACAATTGGGTCCGGCGCAGCTACTTGATGTGCAAGTTAGAGAGGACGGAGTGGGGGTAATTGGAGTCAAACCCGAAGCGCTACGAGACGCTGAGAGCTTCTCTCGCCTCCTAAGCACGCTACACGACGTACCAAGCGCCTCACCCCTGGTGCTGGACTTAACTCGAATTCAACCTAAAGACTCAATCGAATTTAAAGAGGATCTGTCGAACGAACTGGCTATTAGAAATAGGGATCAAAATGGCAACTTTGCGGTAATTCTCCAAGAGGAGCACCCGCTACGCTCCCACTTGCAACAGCTAGGGCTTCTGAAACAAGATTTCTTAAGGGTAAGAACCTCGCTAAGCGATGCTCTCCAAGCCTTAAGCCTCACGGAGATCCCCTATTCGTTCGAACTGCGAGAAGAATTGTTAGGAGAGCTTTTAAAGAAAGATGACGCCAGAGAGACGAGACGCCAAGACGTTACAAACCAGGTCGTCCTGTCTGAGAGCTACATCTCCACCTCGGTTGAAGAAGAACTTGGTAAAGTCACTCTTACCCCAGTAGCCACGCACCTTTCCACGGAAGAGTCCGGCTGGAAAAAATTCGCAGCAGACCTGCGTAACGCCGCGCACGCAGAAGAGCCGCTTCAGGTAATCATCGACCTTCAAAACTGCGAATCAATCGGCTCAGATGCCATATCTTACATCCTTAAGAGGGGCATGGACCTTAGAGTTAAAGGTGGAGAGCTGGTACTAAAAGACCCCCCCGAGGAAGCCAAAGAGAGGCTCCTCAGATTCAAAGTGGACCAGGTTGTTACGATTGGTATCCGATAAACGGATACAAGAAAAATACGCGAACGGTTACGTCGTATCAAACCAACTAGTACACCTAATTTCTTGAACAACTCACTCATACATTGCGCGCGGTTTCGACTTTCGCTACACTGCGGCCCCAGGAGGAGCTATGAGTTCAAGGAAATTATCTCGCCGCGATTTTTTGGGCCAAACTGGAGCTGCGGCGCTTTTGTTATCAACCAATTCGCTCTTTGGCCGCTCTCCCCTTAACGGACCTTTTTTTAAGAACCCCAAGCTTTCAAACCGAGTCATGGTAATCGGGCTGGACGGTATGGATCCAGTGCTGCTTCGCCGCTTTGTTGCCGAAGGGCAGATGCCTACATTTAAGAAGTTTATGGAGAGAGGATATTTTAGCGAACTCCAAACCACCACGCCGCCCCAGAGCCCGGTTGCCTGGTCTAGTTTTATATCCGGCACGAACCCAGGTGGACACGGCATCTTTGATTTCGTGCACCGCGACCCAAAAAGTTTTGCGCCTTACCTTTCCACTTCGCGAAGCTACCCCGGCGAGAAAACAATTAAGATCGGGGATTGGGCGGTGCCGTTAAAGAGCGGACGCGTTGACCTGCTGCGTCGTGGCCCGGCGTTTTGGAGCGTCTTAGAAGAGCAAAACATCCCCGCCTAGCTTTACTGCCTCCCGGCTAACTTCCCGGTGCAGCTAGGCGGCAGCACCAAAACCATGAGTGGCATGGGAACTCCGGATTTGCTCGGTACCTACGGAACCTTTACCTACTTTACGGATGCGTTCGTCCCAGATGCCGATAAATTCACGGGGGGGCGCGTAGTCAAAGTGCGCCCAAAAAACAATCTAATCCGCTGCTCCTTAGATGGCCCGAAAAACTCTATGCGCACCGACGGCCGCGGCACCACGTTGGAATTTACAGTAAGACGAGATCCCTGGGAAGCTTCGGCCAAGATCGATCTGCAGGGCACAGAGCTGATCATGACCGAGGGTGAATGGTCAGAGTGGATTCCGGTAAAGTATGAGCTGATGCCGATGTTTGCGGGAGTAAGCGGCATGGTGCGCCTTTATCTGCAGCAGCTACGCCCGGAGTTTCGGCTGTATGTAACCCCGATTAATGTCGACCCTATGGATCCAAGCCTGCCAATCTGTAACCCCGGCACCTACTCGAAAGAGCTAAGCCAGGCAGTCGGCCGTTTCTCCACACTCGGCTTTCCCGAAGACACCAAGGCACTTTCCCACGGCGTGCTCTCTGAAGATGAGTTCCTTGAGCAATCGCGCTTTGTCTTGGAGGAACGTCTGGCAGGATACGAGTACCAGCTTAACAACTTTAAGGAAGGTTTCTTCTTTTACTACTTTTCCAGCATCGACCAGAACTGCCATATGCTCTGGAAGAACATGGATGAGAACCACCCCCTCTATCAGCCAAATGCCAGCCAAGAGACAAAGAACGCCATGAAGTATATGTATCAGCGCATGGATGAAGTGCTTAAGATGGCGCTTGGCAAACTAGACAGCCGCACCACCCTGATGGTCATGTCGGATCACGGCTTTGCGCCTTTTTACCGTGAATTTAATCTTAGCACCTGGCTGGTCAAAAACGGATTCACCGCCCTAAGCGATCCTTCCCGCATGGAAGATATGACTTACTTTGACGTAGTTGACTGGTCAAGGACTAAGGCTTACGCCATGGGCATCAACGGGATCTACATCAACATGCAGGGGCGGGATAGGTTTGGATCGGTGCACCCGCAACAAGCCTCCAAAGTTAAACGCGAGATCATCTCGCGCCTAGTCCAGGAAAAAGATCCCCGTAACGGAAAACCAGTGGTAGTAAACGCTTATGACACTCACAAGATTTACTCCGGGCCCTTCCTTGCGGTTGCCCCAGATATTGTGCTGGGATACCAGAGCGGGTACCGCATCTCCGATGAGTCTGTACTGGGCAAATTCCCAAAGGAGCTCTTCAGTGACCGCACCGACAAATGGGCGGCCGACCACTGCATGGACCCCTCGGTCGTACCAGGAGTGCTGCTGTCAAACAAAGAAGTCGCTTGCCCCAACCCTGCCATCTGGGATTTGGCGCCTACCATCATTAACGCCTTCGGCCTCAAAGTTCCAAAAGAGATGGACGGTAAGCCTATCTTTAAGGTTTGAGCCAGTCAAAAAAGTTGGGGAATTGACAACGCTATTAGCAAATTCCCCCTTTCGTAATTTACAAACAAAAGCTACGCTGCTTACGTGTTAGATGATTTGCGTGTTTTTCGTACAGCGCCGTACTATAATTTATATCAATTGCGGGAATCATGACTATAAGAGAGCCAAACATCGAGCGAAAGTCTGAATTAAAGCCCAAAATAGTTAATGGACGTTTTTGTCTGTTTGGTTCAGTAGGAAGAGGCTACTACACAGAACGCTACCGGGCGACTGACTTACAGGATGAAGATCGTCAGGTGTCCCTCAAGCATTACCTTATGGTTCCACATTTCACCGAGATAGGCGCCACGATTTTTAAGTGGCACGTAGAAAATTCCATGGCCATTGATCCACATCCCAACATCATTCCAAATCTTTTGGTTTTTGGTGGCGGCGAAGAGCAGCGGGATATTTTCGTTATTCAGGAACATATCGAGGGAGTACCCGCCACCACTTGGGTGAACAACGCGGGCAGCCCGAAGCAAGCAGTCGATAGGCTGATTCATGTACTGGAAGGGATTTGCAATGCATTAACGGCTGCCGAACAGCGACGTGAACTTCAGTACTGCTTAAAACCCGGTGATGTGTTGATTGAAAACGGATCTGATGTAGTCAAGGTAGGTGATATCGGCGTCTACGCCGACCATCTGTCTTATATGTCTATATCCAGCCACTGCTCAAGTTACTGCTCGAATCCTGTTCCTATCGTGACGGATTACTGGGATATCCGCATGGAAACAAGTATTTCACCCTCTGCGCGCAACTGCGTTTATGCCCTCGGTATCTTGGCCTATGAAATTGTAACCGGTCTGCCGCCCTTTGGAGGGAGAACCCTTTCCACACTGGAAAAACACCTTCATGAACCCATTCCTCCACTGGTAGATCGCGCCAAATTCCCACTCCCGGACTGGCTGCTGGACGTTATTAATAAATGTCTTGAGAAAGACCCCGCACTCCGTTTTAAAGATGCAAGTTGTGTCTCGTCGGCTCTTGCCGAAGGACGCCAAAGTGATGTTCAGCCGACACTGGCAAATCGTATCTTGAAAGGGGTAGGCAAACTCTTTGGCTCAAAGGATAAATCTGACGCTAACGATTAAACTGGGTAAGCCCCTCCGCCAGCACTCCTTTTACTTCAGTCATTGACTGCACCCGATGGCTCGGTTTCTTTTTGGTGCAAGCCTGCAGCAAAGTGATCAGCCACATCGGGATCGTCGATGCAAATGGAGGAAGCGGATACTTACGGTGCATCTCCGCTAAAATCAAAGGTTCACAAGCCAGAAATGGAAGGCGACCGTGCAGCATCTGAAAAGCGACAATTCCAAACGAATATATATCCGCCCGATGGTCCGCGCCGGAACGACCTACAAAGGCCTCCGGGGCCATATACTCGTAAGTTCCAAGCCACTGGTTGCTGCGAGTAAGGCGAGTAGCCTCATCTATCATGCGG
>JAAYZI010000117.1 GCA_012514925.1 Deltaproteobacteria bacterium
CCGTGACCCCCAGGCGGGGCATTCTCGTTTTAGATTTCAGGGCGATTACCAAAAAATTTTTGGAATATCGCTGGCGACCGTTTTGATAAACCCACTCGAACTCGCGCTTTTTTTTGAGGCGCGCGCACGGAGGAAAGGCGAAAGGTCCTCGGATCTCCACTGCTAAACTAGATGTTTCACCAAGAGAGCTGGTTCCTTCAGGAGCGCTAGCTTTTATAGTGGCCTTTTCGGCTGGTTGTGACCGAGATGCGGGCGCGTCCTTTGGCGCGGCGGCTGCTGAGAACCCCACGGCCCCCTTTGGTGGACATGCGTTTTCTGAAGCCATGAGTAGTGCGTCTCGGCTTATTATGAGGAATATAACTTGGCTGCATAAATCACTAACATCCAACAAATACGAGGAAAGTACGAGGTAGAACTTATAAATGTTTTTTTGGAAAAAAGCAAACTCACACCAGGGAACTCACAAGCCGGGACGGTCGAAATAAGCTGAAATATGCGCGGCTTCTTAGACAGGCAACGCCCTAACCCTTAGGATAGCGCAATATATTGTTATTGCAAGCTATTTTATTAGCTTATATGATTGGGTCCCGACCTAATATTTCCCGACCTAGATATTTACTGCTGCAGGACAAACGGAGGCATAGGGTTTCGGTGATACTCCTTTCAAAAATGATCCATTTTAGTACGCACCGCCCCCTCTGTTCATTTCTGCTGTGCACCATTTTCGTCCTCTGTTTTGTAGTATTTATTCCGCAAGTTAAGTTAGTCAACAATGTCGATTATTTCTCCTTAGAAGACGAGGATGCCGAGTTCCATCAGAAATTTAAGGCGCTTTTTGGTGGAGATGAATTTTTTATAATCGCGTTGGAGAAGGAAAATGTATTTACGGCTGACAACCTAAGGGTGATCCGTGAGGTAACAGACGCCTTAGAAGCGCTGCCAGACATACGCCAGGTCAGAAGCCTGACTAATATAACGGACTTGATCGGCGAGGAAGACTCATTTGAAGTGCGACAACTTATTGAGGAGATTCCGGTTGGCGCTCAGGCGCTGTCGGATCTGCGGAAGCGGGCGCTTTCTAAGCCGCTTTACCTCAACACCATCGTATCTAAGGACGGCCGGGTCGCTGGCATTTTAGTGTTTCCCTATGATCGCCCCCATGATGACGATTACCGCAAACATTTACTGGTCACAACCGAACAGATTTTGGCGCCTTACCGGCAGGCAGGGCATCAATTTCATTTGGCGGGATTAACCACAATTAACTACGGCCTCAGCCGGATTATGCAGCGTGATATGTGGGTTTTCTTCCCGCTGTCGGCTTTGCTGATTATCGTGACGGTGCAGCTACTCTTTAGAAACTGGTGGATGACGTTGCTGGCATCAGTGGGGATCGGTAGTTGTGTGGCTACCATGTTTGGACTTTTCGGTCTGTGTGGGGTGCGTTTTAACAATCTCACCTGTGTGGTATTGCCGATTGCGATTTCCTTAGCGTTGGCAGATGCCGTGCATATATTCTCGCACTTAGAGAAAAAAGAGCTGGAGGGCGACGAACCAGACTTTATAGTCTTGGAGCGCATACTAAATATAGTAGTGAAGCCGTGCCTCCTAACGTCTCTCACCACAGCCTTGGGTTTTCTGTCGGTTATGGTGAGTAGTCTTCCGGCCATGCGGGACTTTGCTTTTATGGCTTCAGCGTCCACGGTCTTCGAATTTTTATTCTCCTTTTTTATGTTGCCGCCTTTAATTTTGTTTGTAGGTGTACACCGTGTGTTCTGTGATTTTATCACGATCAGGCGTGGCCCCAGCTTGACGGGTTTGTTCACCTCGCTGTGGGGTTTTATTGTACGTAATCGAGCGGCGATTTTAATTACGTCCCTGGGGCTTGCGCTAAGTGGGGCTTGGTTTATGACGAAAGTTCTCGTTGAGACTGACATCTTGGGGTACTTTAAACCGTCAAATCCGGTGCATCGTGAGATTACTTTTCTCGAAGAGAGGATGGGCGGCGTGGCTACTTTAGATATCTCGCTTGAGGCCCCTGAGCCGGATGGTTTTAAAGAGCCTGCGAATCTGCGTACACTTGATGAGTTGGGGAAGTTCGCAAAAGGCCTTGAAGGTGTTGATCATGTCACTTCGTTTGCTGATTTTATCAAGGAAATGAACCAGGCCTTCCATGCCGAGGATCCGGCCTATGAACGGCTGCCGGATTCGCGCGATGCGGTTGAGCAGTACCTGCTGCTGTATGATTCGGATGAGACCGATGATTTTATTACGCCTGACTACCGGCACGCGCGTATAGCGTTACGGCTTTCAAGTCACAATACCCGTAACCAGCGGCAAGTTATTGACGAGTTGCGCCGTTATATCGCGCAGTCGCACGCTTCTTCTGAGCTTTCGATTCGTTTAACCGGGCATGCCGTTAATTATGTAAATGTCGCTAATCTAATGGTAGACAACCAGATCTGGTCTTTTGCAACCGCAGTGCTGACAATTGGTTTTGTGATGATTGTGTCGTTGAGATCTCTTAGCATAGGACTGCTCAGTTTGGTTCCTAATTTTTTCCCCATATTCCTGAACTTTGGTTTAATGGGGCTTTTTCGTATTCCACTCGATACTGGCACAGTTATGATTGCGGCGGTGGCTTTAGGCATCGCCTGTGATGATACAATTCACTTTCTTTCGCGCTACTTAGATTTGCGCAAGCAAGGCGTGTCCATCATGCAAGCGCTGCCTCAGGTTATTTCCAGTCAGGGCCGCGCCATATTTGCAAATTCTGTAATCCTGACGGTTGGATTTGGTGTGCTTACCTTTGGAAGCTTCGTACCTGTCATGCACTTTGGAATCTTAAGTACGATTATCATGGCTATTGCGATGTGGGCCGATGTGCTTATGCTTCCGGCGCTGATGATTTGTAATGTGCGGATAGGTGCTGATGATTTGTAACGTGAGGATGGCTGATTCATAATTTTCATAACTTTGCTGGATTACCGGCTCCACAGCCTGTCCAGACGCGCTGCGGTATCATCCGCATCCGGATCTTTCGATGCTTCGAGTTAGTAACCAAGCGACCCCGGCAATCTTCCCAGTACCAGATAAATCGCTTGCTGACTTTCATCATTCAAACCAAAGGCTAGATATAACGGCGCAATTGGAGTGTCCACTCCGAGAAATACCGACCCGGCCGTAATCAGCGCATAGCTGCCTAAAATGGGAGTATCAGTATGGATGGTTGCTAGCTCCAGCGAAGCTCCGCCGTATATTCCACCGCCGAAGAGGCTGGAACCTAGGGAGGCTAGCTTGTTGTAAAACACCGCCCTGCCTATGGCGTAGTTGTTGGCAGTGACGGTGTCCGAAGAGAACCCTGAGAGGTTCAGGAATCCACCTAACACTGACGAGTGCTCAAGCGGAACTTGATCGGGACTCCAGCCGAAGGCACCCCCAACAGGAGGGTGTTGCTTTCAAAGGTAAGTGGCAGCGAGAAGCCGCCATTTAGCAGTCCGAAGTTATCATCAGCGCCTAACTCTTCGGTGCTCTGCCAATATTCCAGCCTGACTCTAGCGCCTAAAGTTGGAAAATCAGGTTGATCGAGGGAGTCATAGGAGATACCGCCGCCGACCGCGCTGGTATCAAAGTTAAATTGTGGGAGGTTTGAATCCCCGATGCTGCGAGAAAATCGTCCGTGTCCGCGCGTGATACCGGTGAAGATTTCGCCGTCATTGGTGAGTTCCCGGCCGAAACGTAAAACTCCTCTCCCGGCGGAGCGGTTATACTCGGCGATAACGTCATTATCCTGACGCACAAAAATACTGTCCCGTCCGATTTCAGCTTTCGGCGCTATGAACCAAGGGCTCCCGACTCCCAAGGGTTGATACAGCTCACCAGACAACCCCAAGTTTCGTCCGATGCTGGCTTTGGTTTCCCAGTAGCTCTGGTAGCGATTCATAAATACGTGTCGGTACGCTGCTGCCAGAGTATAGGTGCTTTCTTTGTCAAAATCGTCCTGCAGGGAGGCGCCAAAGCGCAAATAATTCTTCCACCATGGTTTTTCATCGGCAGTAATGATTACGCCGTGTTTACCCTGCTCCTCAGTCAGGGTGTAACGTACTTGCTTGAATGTCCCCAATTTGTGCACCTGGTTGACATCAGTTTCGATCTGGCGGCGGTCAAAAGCCTGCCCCGGCTTGGTGGTAATGCGTTTTTCGATCAAAGCGTCTGGCACCGATGAATTATTTTGGATGCGCACAAACTCGAGCAGTGGCGAAGTCTCAGGTTTTCCTAGGCGTGTGGCCTGAAAGGTTTGATAGGGTTCGGGCTGCTGGGAGAGTCCGCGCAGCCGCGGAATCGCCGCCCGCGCCGCTTCCTCTCCAAGCGCCATGATTTCTTTAGCTTTGACGAAGTCGGTGGGAGAGTAGCCCTTAAGGTCGGGAGCGATTAGGATATCTTTTTTTGTAAGTCTGGCGCGCTGCAACTTGGAGTTTTGATCCAAAAGCAGAGAGATCATCTGGCTGGCGATAGCCAACGGGTTGGTGAGTTCGTCGGCTTTTTTAAAGTCGGCATACAATTCCACGGCGATAATTACGTCTACGCCGTATGCCTGCGCGACGCTTACCGGCAAGTTATTGGCGATGCCGCCGTCTACCAGTTTGTGGCCGTCGAGATCCACCGGCACAAAAGCGCCTGGCACCGACATACTGGCGCGCGCTGCGATGGACAGATCCCCTTTGTCGATTACCACGGCCTCGCCGTTTTCAATATCAGCTGCGACCGCCCGGAAGGGAATCGGGAGGTTATCAAAATTCACCGGAGTAGGGACTTTGGCGTAGAGTTCTTGAAGTACCGGCATGAGGTTCTGCCCTTCAATGATAGCCATAGGCACAATCGCTCTGCCGTCCTGAATGCTGAGCTTGCCATCGCCCACAACTTCTCTGTCGCGGCCACCTTTAAAACGGTAAGGTAACTCCTGGCGGGAGGGACCGTCGCTGAAGATTGTATTCCAATCGGTGCTCGTCAGCACATGTTCCATTTCATCTACTGTTCGCCCTGAAGCATAGGCTGCGCCCACGAGCGCGCCCATGCTAGTGCCAGTAATAAAGTCGACCTGAATACGCTGCTCTTCCAGCACTTTAATTACACCGACATGCGCGGCACCTAGTGCTCCACCGCCGGCCAACACCAGTCCTACTTTCGGGCGTTTTTTTATCGAGTCGGCCTCGACAGACTTCACAAAAAATAGGAGCGAGAACGCTGTAAAAAGAATGGAGGTAAGCAAGGAAGGGTGTTGATGCATGGGGTCTCCCGTTACAATAAGTCGCGGCATTTTAGGGGAATGCAGCGTATTAGAAAAGAGGCTTAAAATATGCAATAGAGATATTTTCGTATCCGTTCTAAATGGCTGATTTTTTCTGGAATCTCGATAAAGACTGGCGACGACCTCTCGATATGGCCCTGACTAGCGAACTATGCGTTATGAGAGCTTTGCGCGAGATATGCATATGTGACAAGGTTTAATAAAAGCCCGACTAATCTGGACAGTGTATGTCATGACGCAGTTGTTTAATGAAAAAAATGAAAAGCTGGTTTTACGGGCCGAGCTTAGCCCTGATAGGCTAAAACTTTTTATCGACGTCGAGCCACTGGTTAAGGGAGGAGTGCAACGGGATGATTTGTTGGTGCCTCTGAAGCGGAGGATCTCAGGCGGTGAGTTTGATCTTGGGGTGATTGACGATATTGTTAAGAACCTCAATCAGGGTCGTAAAGTCGAGCGGCGCCGCGTCTTAAAGGGCCGCGAGGCCATAGATGGTGCTGACGGAAAATTGGTGCTGTTGGTTAGAAAGTTTGCCGAGCGCGGTGCCGCCAAAATCGATGACCGCGGCTTTGCCGATTTTGCTGAACTTAATCTCTTCGAGAATATTCGGGCCGGTCAGGTTGTGGCGCGGCTTTATGCGCCTAAGCCTGGGAAGGATGGGGTTGATGCTCTTGGTAAGCCTCTGCGCTCCCGACAGGGCAAACCGTTTAGGCCTTCTCTAGACAAGAGTCTTGAACTTCAAGGTGGGCAGGATGGTTATCAAAAAATAGTAGCGCTTAAAGACGGCTTGCTTAGCGAAGATGCGGGGAAACTCTTGATTTCAGATGTTCTGACTCTAAAGGGTGATTTAGGGTTTCGTTCCGGCAATGTAAATTTTATTGGGACAGTTATAGTTAGAGGCGATGTCCTACAGGGCTTCGTGCTAAGAGCTCAAAGGGGAGTGGAGGTGATGGGCGCAGTTCGCGGCGACGTGGTTTGCAGCGCTGGTGCGGTACAAGTTAAAGGTTTTATCTATGGAGAGGGAGGAGGCAAGGTCGTTTGCGCAAAAGGGCTAAGCGCTATGGGATTGGAAAAGGCGCGTGTGGAAAGTGGTGGTGATGTGGTGTTGGTTAAGGAAGCGCGCGCCAGCTTGATTATGACTAAGGCATCACTTTTTTTAAATACGGGCAGGTTGCTTGGGGGCGAAACTCGCGTAACGCGCGGGGTGCAGGCCAAATATATCGGAACTCGTACGGCTTTGCGGACGTTGATCGTTTTGTGCAGTGATGTTGAGGCTGGATCGGAGTATCTGGAGATTCAGGAGCGGTTACGGAGCCATGACCGGGCGCGAGCGCTGCTTAAGCTTCATCTTGGGCCTTTGGCTGAGAACCGCACTCGCTTGAGCCTCCTACAACCTTCTCACCGCGAGAAACTTTCGAAATTGCTTTCCAAGTTGGATGAGGTTGAGGCTAGTGCAGTGGCGTTGCGGAAGAAGCGCGAGGAGATGCTGGCGCAAGCTAAATCGTCGTCAACATGGCAGGTTAATTTTTTGTCCACTTTGCATCAGGGTGTTCAGGTGAAATCCCAGGGTGAGGTTTATACGCCGGAGGCAGATATGCCGGGACCGGCTAGCATTGAAGTTGCGGGTGATTCAAAAGTTTTCACCTTAGTTGAATATAAGGAGCTTCCTGCACTGGTTTGGCCCGATCAAGATAGTCAAGGAGGAAAGTGAGTATGCAAGAGGATAAGCTTGGCGCGCAGGTGTCCCCTAGCGTGGTGGAGTGTTTCGACGAAGATTGTTGCGGTGTTTTGGAGTTGAGTTTCCTGGAGAGCAGCGTGGCGGAACTCGGCATGGTTACGCCTATCTGTGTGAGGCCCGGCGAAAGTGTGGCGTCGGCTATCGCCCAGCTACGCACCTTGAAAGTTGGGTGTGTATTGGTGGTGGAGGAAGGGGGGAAGCTGGTGGGAATTTTTAGCGAGCGGGATTGTATCCTCAAGGTTTTTGGGGTGATTTCAGATTATGAAAAGGCGCTGGTGGGTGATTTTATGACTCCCAATCCGGTTACCGGCACTCCCACCATGTCTATGGCCTTTGCTTTGAATATTATGTCGCAAGGTGGTTTTAGGCACATTCCGATTGTTGACGAACGCGGCTATCCGCAAGGAATGATCTCCGTTAAGGATATCGTAGATGCCCTCACGGCCGGGTTTTTAAAAGAAGCCCCAATGGGCGGCAAACATTAAAACTAGCCTAGTGATGCCGCAGTGCGACCTCTACTTTCTCCGGAGAAAGTAAATGCAGAAAGTAAATGCAGATTTCAAGCCTATTGTGAGAAGTATTTGTGAGAAGTGTTACCGATGATGGGGGTTTTGCATGAGGTTAAAGATCACTTCGTCGTTGTCGCCCGAGGCGCTCTTATTTCTCCTCTCTGCTTTGCAGACGAGACAGCGGTGTAAGATTATAACCTCACCAGCTTTGATGTACGCCGAGATCGGCTCCAGCAAGCCCCGGCACGGTTCCAAGCGGTCACCCGGGTTGATATCAACGTGCTTGCTCCAGAGACAAGCCGGGCAATGGTTGGTATAGCCGTTGCCCTGCACATGTTTGCCGCAGTGCTCGCATGTAAACGACTCCACCCTTCTTTGAAATTTTTTAGCCACGGCTGATAGCATATAACCGTTAGAGTATCTGGAGAAGAGAAAGAAAGAAGAAGAAAAGAAGAGTAAGAGTAAGAAGAGTATATGGAGAGAGTAAGAGAAAGAGGAAAGAAGAGGAAGAAGAAAGGAAGAGGGAAGAGGAAGGAGAGGAAGAGGAAGAAAGAAGAAAGAAGAGGAAGAAAGAAGAAAGAGGAAGGGAGGGGAAGGAAGGAAGGAAGAGAGGAAGAGGAAGAGGAAGAGGAAGAGGAAGAGGAAGAGGATATGGAGCACCCCTACATTTATAGGAAACATCTCAAAAAAAAGACCGATTAAGTAGGACGTAATTGTCGAAGATAAATAAGAAGGGGTGTCTTCGTGCCGCGTCCACGTAAAATTCATTAC
>JAAYZI010000118.1 GCA_012514925.1 Deltaproteobacteria bacterium
ACATTAAAACCCTCTTTCTCCCCGCCTTCGGAATTTACCGAAACTGAGACCTTATCGACATTCAAATTGAGCCGACGAAGCAAACTCTGGATCTCTTGACTGCGCTCCCTAAGCAGCTGGTTTACAGCGGGGTTTTCAGCTACTAATCTAGCATGCAGCCCTCCGTCTTTGATACGGATATCAACTTTTACCGTGCCAAGACTCGGAGGATCCAATCTAACCGAGATGCTCTTACCATCCTTTGAGGTGGCAACCTCTCTTATGGCCGCTTCAACCTTTGCCAGAGTTCGGGCACTCTGACTGGCAGGCATCGAGCGGGACTTAAGCTTTGAGGCATCAGCCTGAGACGCATCGGCCGGTCGGCCGAACCCCGGCAGATTCGCGGCTGCCGACTGTACCGAAGAAACGGTACTAAGCGGCTTTGCTACCAGTGCTTCCATCATCTGACGCAGCAAGTGCGGAGCGGACACGATCTCAGGAACCATCTTCTCCAATACCAATCTGATTCCTTCGGCGGGAGCCTGACCTGTGAGTGCAAGCTTAGCGCTGTTGTTTAAACTCGCTAGTTCGTTTCTCAAGGCGTCTTCGGACCCAATCCTCTCCCGCATGGCCGCGATCAGCTTCTCCACCAACTCACTGCCCTTGGGCATTAAATCGGCCTCGCCCAAAGCCTTCTCTAAAGCAGCGGGATTAAATTTACTTACGAGGTCTTCAGCTGTACGAAGCTCTGTCTCAGCGTTTTCAGGCACTAAAATCTGATCAGATGTCTCGGTAAACTCTAATATAGGAGCCTCCGCCTTGACATCCTGAGACACAGTCTCCGGGGCAGCTTCTGACTCAATCTCAGGATCTACAATTTCAGGCCCCAGTGCTTGTTGGTCAAATGGGTTCTCAGATTGGTTTTCTTCACTTACGACAGGTTCCTCAGTTTGCGACAACTCTCCTTGCAGGCGAGCAGAAAGATCTGCGTCTTGGGTTAGACCCACAGCAGCCAGTCCAAGAACTTCTCCATCCGCCTGCTCAACTACCTGCTCTACCACCTGCTCCGCAACCTGCTCTACCACTTGATCTACTGCCTGCTCGCCCAGTTCGATATCCGAAAAATACTCAGCGCCGCGAGGCTGCTCTTTTACCACAATCAGTTCTACCGGCTCAGCTCTTTCCTCAACCGCGGTTTCCGGCTGCGCTTTTACTTTAACAGGGGGTGGCTCAGCGGACTTGGCCGGTTTAACGTTAACCTGCTTAGCAACAAAAACATCTGCATCGTAAGCTTCCGGCGCTCTCTGGTCTGAGGAGTCTCCCGGCTTAGAAGCTTCGGGTTTAGACTTATCCTGTTGTTTCGGTTTGATATTTGCCGTAGTGGCTATAGGTGCACTAAGTTCCCCCTCTACTCCAAGCTCGCCTAGACCTGAAAGCTTAACGGCAATTTTGTCCAACACCTCGGAGAATTCCCTCATTAGGGAATCATCATCCAGAAGAGGTGCGCCTTTCCCATTTAGGACTTCTGCTACAGAGGTAATTCCCTGATTTGTCTCAATTTTTTGCCACGGCTGGGGCGAAGGGACTCTCATCTTCTTTCTCAAATTACTAAAGCGTCGGTGTTCTCTCCCCAAATAAGGAGCAAAAGACACGCCAAAGTGAATTTGCAGATTACTATAAGCTTTTCAATAGATTGAAAAATGCAGGGCCTAACCCCAGCCTTTACAACGGGAAAATAATGCCTGCAAACGGAAAACCCGGATACCGGACTACTCACCGATAAACTTTACCAGCACCTTCTTCTCACGTCGGCCGTCGAACTCGCCGTAAAAAATCTGCTCCCACGGCCCAAAATCAAGACGCCCCTTAGTGACCGCCACGACCACTTCGCGCCCCATAATCTGACGCTTCATATGCGCATCAGCGTTATCCTCACCGGTACGATTGTGGTGGTAGCGCTCTGGGCTGGCGTCAAAGGGCGCTAGTTTCTCTAGCCACTCTTTGTAATCGTGATGAAGCCCAGGCTCATTATCATTAATAAACACGCTGGCGGTGATGTGCATGGCATTTACCAAACACAGCCCCTCTTGAATACCGCTCTTTACGAGCTGGCTCTCTACCTCAGGTGTGATATTTATAAAACCCACACGCTGCGGGGTTTTAAATTTAAGATAAGCAGTATGACTTTTCATAACCACGCTCCTGTTTAAACGTTGTAACCCCGCCCGAAGCAGGCACGATTGCCTGCACAAGCGCAAAGATGGTACAACCTCACCCGTTTATAAACTAATCAGTATTCGATATGACAGACACTGTCTGTATGGTTGAGTCCTGACTTGCACATATAATTCAACCCAGACGAAATGAGTAAACTGCAATGACAGCACCAAAAAAGATATTAGCACTTTTCCCCGGCCAAGGATCCCAAAAGGTCGGTATGGGTAAAGACTTATACGACACACACTCCTGGGCCAAGGATATATTTACACGAGCCGATCAGATTTTAGGCTTCTCCCTTTCGAACCTCTGTTTTAACGGACCGCTCGAACAACTCACCGCCACAGAAGTGGTGCAACCTGCAATTTTAACCGTAAGCACCCTCTATTTCCAAGCCTTTCGAGAACGATTAGAAACCGAAGCCCAGATCGTTGCCGCGGCGGGACACAGTTTGGGAGAATATTCCGCCTTAGTGGCAGCTGGAGCTATCACGTTTGAAGACGCAGTGCTCTTAGTTCATAAGCGCGGCAAATATATGCAGGAGGCCGTGCCGGCCGGTGAGGGCAAAATGATGGCCGTGCTAGGAAAAGAAATCTCGGAAATCGAAGAAGCGCTGGCTGGACTGGAGGGAGTTCAGATCGCCAATATTAATGCCCCCGGACAGATCGTAGTTTCAGGAACGGCCGCAGGTGTAAATGAGCTAAAAAGCCGCATGCCAAACGCTAAGCTTATCGAACTTAATGTCAGTGCCCCATTTCACTGCGATCTGATGGCACCCGCTGCAGCGCGGCTAAACGTGGATTTGGATGCACTGGAGATTAAGCTCTGTGCTTTCCCTATTTTCGCCAATGTTCACGCGCGCGCCGTTACCGAGCCAGAAGATGTGCGTCAAGCCCTTAAAGATCAAGTGTGCGGCCGGGTGCGCTGGACCGAGTGCATGCAAAATGCCATAACGCAGACCTCACCGGATTTAGCAGTCGAGTTCGGTGCCGGGAATGTCCTGGGGGGCATGCTAAAACGCATTAACCGTGAGCTAAAGTGTTGCGGTCCCGATCTGCCTCACGAACTCGAGAGATATCCGAGTTAGCGCCCCCGTCGCCACCGCGCCGGTTTAGCCTTAATCTCCTCCCAAGACAGATCATGCTCCTTGCCTGCCCAATTACGAATATCTTGTTCGTCTCTTATCCACTCGTAATAAATAACCCGCGGCACGCCGATTAGTGACAAGGACTTCCCCAAGCAGCCGTCATAACGCGCAACATCATGGGTCTGAAAGCCATCAAGAATCTGCACGATGTGGGCTGGGGTTATCTTACTTAGATTGCGGCAGGCTAAAATAAGTTCGGGGTTGGGTCGCCAATTGTCAGGGGTGGGCTTTACAGCTTTTTTTGCTTTAGTAGGACGCCGTGGTAAGGGACTGCTGACCGGCCTGTCAGGAGAAAGGGATATCTCCAGTACTGTATTCTGCAAGCCCACTTCCGCTTGCTGGCTGGTAGGCCGCCCCTCCCCTTTATAAGCAGCCAGAAGGTTAAACCCGTAGCAGCAACGGTTCTGACCCTCCTCTTCTCCAGCCGTCCTCGGCAGCACACTGCGCAATTCTTCAAGTCGTGAAACGCCGACTTCACTGTTTGCCTCAAATACCATCTCGTAACGTATGCGCTCAAGAAAGGCGTCAGATTCACAAAGAAACCTCGCGATATGACTTTTAACCTCCTGCGAGTCCTGCTGCAAATAAGCCCCAGGCAGCGCGATTATGAGCAGTGCGTCCCGATCAAGGCTCTCCCAAGTCCATTCGATAAGCTCCCTAGCTGCTTGAAATTCCCGCGTGATAACACCCTGATGTATCAGTCCCACCTGACAAAGAACGCCAAGCTGCGCTTTATCAGGCGTGAACGTACCCTGGGCGCAGGGAAGAATCTGTAGATTATCCGGATTGTCAGAGACTACCTGGCCTGGGGTGCCGTGCTCGACAGAGCCGATAAAGTAGACCTCACGCACGGTTGTGCAGAGACGGTGCGTTAAGCGCCTATCACCATCTCCCACATCCAGCACTCGCATTAAGGATGGATCTGTTCGAACTCTTTTAGCGTAGTGGCTTAAAGTGTGTGATGCAAAATTAGCAAAGGCTTCTTCCGTTTGAGCCTCTAGAAATCGGGTGGGGGTCAAGACGTCAGCTTCAGGCGTCTTAAAACCCTTCCGACGACCAACTCCCGCACTGGCTGACTTCAATCTGGATAACAAGTAATCGACCTGAAGCATACGTGCCTCAGGCGGAATGGCAGGCGGCAAATTAAGCGCCGTTTCCACGGCCTTCCAGGCGGATTCGATATCAATTATCACTCGCTCAATCGACTGTTGGTACAGTTTTGGAAGGAGAGGTGCCTCAGCTTGCGCGCGAAGACTTGGACGTTGCTTATCTGTATGTTTAGCATGTTTCATGGTGTTCTCCAGGCAGAATTGCGGATACATCGGAGAGCATACTACATTTTTGGGAGCATTATGTAGAAATGACGCTATCTTGCTAACAATACAGCATAAAAATTAGAGGGGTTCCTTTCGGGGGCGGCAGATTTTGTGAACGGCTACTGGGTAGTCGATGTTTTTTTCGCCCGAGCAAGCAGTTTGAACACCACATTAAGCGGGTGTGGGGTACCGTGACCATCGAAAGGAGTTTGATCTTGCAGCCACGGAGAATTCCACGAAATAACGATATCCTGGCTTGGCATTACCGCCACGCCGCGTTTGCCGTTCTTGTGTCCGAGCGCTGCAAAAACATCAGGCGGAGCGTCCGGCCAGTAGCGATAACCGTTTCTGTCATGGTGATTCACCCACCACATCCAACTGTACGCGCCGTGGTGATCTCTCATGTTGCTCCCAGCTCCAATTGAGCGCTGCCCAGGAATCATTTCCGCCGCGAGTCCATTTGTCCTGGGAAGCTGCGCTGGTAGCGGATCGGATACTGCCATACGCGCAAGCTGTGGGCTAAGTACGCGCGTGCCGTTCCACATGCCGCCGCGCCCAAAGAGCAGCCCGAATCTGGCAAAATCACGGGGTGACACGGCAATGCGGCCTAGACGATTGGAAGTCCCATAGACAACCATGGTGGGACTGTCTTGAAAGTGCAAAATGTCCGTAAGCAAAGGGTGAAACACCGTCTGATCTATATTTTCTGGAGATGCGCGGTACACTTTAGTAAATAGGATGTCCCACAGCAGCGCTGTCTGGTAGTCGTTATAGTCGAAGGCGGATCCGGGTTGATCACGCACTCCGTAACAAGATGTTTGATTGGCTAAGTGGCGGAAGGTGATCTGCCGATCTTTAAATCCCAAATCGGCGTTTAGCATCTTCAAACGGGGCTCAAAGGTTACGGCTTTAGTGTCCAGACCCCCGAGCTTACCTTGATCAACGGCTTTTAGCAGGAAAAAAGAGTACCAGGGTTTGGCTGCCGACGCTATATCAGCGCGGATATCATACGCACCCCAAGCGTAGACCTGATAACCATTGCGGGCAATAAAGCCATGCCCGCCCAGATACATTCTTATCTTGTCGAGATCTCT
>JAAYZI010000119.1 GCA_012514925.1 Deltaproteobacteria bacterium
CATGCCGGCACCAGCATCTCCGCTGCGGTCGGTATGGCGACGGCACTGAAAGACTGCGATCCAAAGCGATATGTGGTAGCAGTGATCGGCGACGGTGCCATGACCTGCGGCATGGGCTTTGAAGCCCTAAACCACGCCGGCGAATTGGGGTTAAACAATCTAATCGTCATCCTAAACGACAATGAAATGTCGATTTCTCCGAATGTCGGAGCTATTAGCTGGTTTTTCTCACGCTCGATCACCGCTCACACTCCGACCCGGGCGCGCTCAAAATTCAAGAGCCTCTACCACCGTGGCTATATTCCTGAAGTGGTATATAAAGCGATTGATCGCGTCGAAGAGGTTACGCAAGGAGCGATCTCCGGGGCTTCAATGCTGTTTGAAGCCTTTGGCTTTCGCTACATCGGGCCGGTGGACGGCCACAATATTGACGATCTGCTTAAAGCTCTTACAAACGCCAAACGCCAGGATGTGCCGGTGCTGGTGCACGCCCGCACAATCAAGGGCAAAGGTTACCAACCGGCCGAGATAAATCCGGTGGCGTGGCATGGAGTAAGCCCCTTCAAACGTGAGAGTGGACAGTTTCAGGTGAAGGCGGTGCCTCCAGGCCGTAAGTCTCCCCTCAGCTACACGGAAGTATTTTCCAGGTCTCTTTTAAAGTTGGCGCGGCACAACTCAAAAATCGTGGCCATCACCGCAGCCATGCCGACTGGGACCGGGCTGGACCGTTTCCAAAAAGAGTTTCCTGATCGCTTTTACGATGTGGGGATTTGTGAAGACCATGCCGTAACATTTGCCGCCGGCTTGGCATGTGAAGGCTACCGTCCAGTGTGCGCCATCTATTCATCTTTTCTACAACGCGGCTACGACCAGATTTTACATGATGTCTGCATCCAGAAGCTGCCGGTAGTTTTCGCACTGGACCGCAGCGGAGTTGTGGGCGAAGACGGAGAAACACATCAAGGCGTTTTTGATGTGGCCTATCTACGTAGCTTGCCCAATATGACGATCATGGCGCCGAGCAACGAAATTGATTTACAGAACATGCTCTACACCGCCTTTTTGCAAAATGGTCCCGTGGCTATCCGTTACCCGCGCGGAGCAAGCTCCGGCTTAGGTCTTGCAAGAAAATTTTACAAACTCAAAATCGGAGAGGCAGAAATCGTAAAAAATGGCGCTGACCTACTCTTTATCTGCCTAGGCCCCATGGTGAACCACGCCCTGGCTGCGGCTAAACGATTAAAATGCGATCTCGGCATAAGCTCGACTATTATCAATGCGCGCTTTGCTAAACCACTTGACCAAGCACTGCTGCTACAGCAGATCCCAAGGCACAGCTTGGTTTGCACGATTGAAGACCATACCCTGGCGGGAGGATTCGGCTCAGGAGTTTTGGAGATGGCTAATGATCACGGACTGGTCCTGCAACAACCGATCTTCCGCTTTGGGGTCGGGGATCAATTCGTGCCACATGCCACCCAGGCACAACAGCACTGCTCTCAAAAATACGACCCAGAGAGCATTTATCAATTTGTGGCTGAGAAGCTGGCCTCACGCAAATTAGCGGCTGTGCCGCTGGGCAGAACGGGTTAGCCCTAAAGCACCGGATGCCTTCGAAGACCGTCTTGAACTTGAACAACCCCGCTGTTGTGATAGACGACAAAGTTGGTCGCGCCCACGGAAATACACGTGTAATACCAGCATGTTAGGCCGGGCAAGGTTCTTGCAAAACTATCTGGAGCAACTTAAAGCCGGGAGAAGATATGAGAGCACACACTAGAGAAGCTTGGGTAGGAATTATGTCAGTGGATGGTCTTTTTTCAGCAAACTTAAAGAGCTTAAATCTCCAACTAAAAACCCTGCTTGAAGATTGCGGCGGCGATGATGTTCAGCGCCTCCTGGATACGCTCTGCCGCCTAAATGCTTCGGAACAGGAAATCGTGCTTAAAATTTTCAATAATGTGCTGGAGAAATTGGCCTCCGGCAAGATCCGCCTGGAGACCTGCGCGGATCGAGACCGCAAAGAATTTGAAGAGGAACTGTTCGGCGATATCGCTAAATCGATTCAATTAGCGATAGCGCTACCACTTAAGAGCAAACTTGAAGTAATTGACGGCGGAAAGTCCCCACCTCGCAAGACGGCACATACGGTGTTAGACCTCGAAAAGCTGCGGAATGAGCGAAGGCAGCGCTCCAACTTGCGTAATTAAAATTGCGTAGCGTGTCCTTGCGAAGAACCCTTTATGCTTTGACTGAAGTAAGCTCGTTTGTCCTTACACCTTGTTAAGACTGCAGTTTTAAGTAAACTTACTAATAACGTCACTAATAATAAGGAGTGCTGAAAATGGTTAGTTCGATTGGAAAGCCCGATGCCATCCGCCAGGATTGCGGCCTGCCCGAAAAGTCAAGCGAAAGAACCGCACCACAAGATAAAGAAGCATTTGACGCAGCGGCAGTAGTAGCGGTCCAGTTAAAACGCGGAAAAGATAGGCCCGACGCAATCAGGTCGCTTGCTCTGGCTGAATCAGAAACGCAGCGCATAGCTGCTGCAATCATGGCTAACAACCCGGGAATTCTTGAAATTCATAACCTTGACCCTGCCCGGGTTGAGTTTTTTACCAGAGATGAAGCGTAACGCCTCCCAGGGCGCGCCTCACCTGAGAACCGACTGCCTTTAAAAAAACAGCCCGCTCCCCTGCCCCCGCAGCGTTGCTTACGCTCGAATTTCTTCTTACACTGGGGGGCATGCGCAACTGTTGGGCTCTTACCGTTTTACTCTGTCTGGTCGTTACAGGCTGCTCTTCCTCAAATGAAGGGAAGCCCGAGGAGGTACCTTCTTCGGAGGCTGTAAATTTAGACGCCACACAGGAGGCGCTCTTTCAAACTGCTCAGAAGCTGTACCAAAAAGGTCTTTATAGCGTAGCCACAGATTCCTACACTGCGCTCAAAAACGGGTACCCGGTGGGAGCTTATGCAGAGTACGCCGAGCTAAAGCTAGCCGACGCGGAATTCAACGCCGCCAATTACGAAGACGCTGCGCCTCTCTATGAAAATTTTATAAAAGACCACCCCGCCTCTAAATCAACCCCGTATGCGATCTACCAAGCTGCAAGAAGCCACCAGAGCATAAACCGCGGTGTAGGCCGGGATCCATCTCCCCTTTATAAATCTGTAGAGCTTTATGATCGGCTTCTAGCGCAGTATCCCGAGAGCATCTACACCCAATCAGCAAAAGAGCAGCGCATCAAAACACTGGAGCAGCTGGCTCTGCACGAGCAGATGGTTATTGATTTTTACGGATTCCAAGAAAAAACCGATGCCGTCCAAGCAAGGAAAGTGGAATTCGATGAGAAGTGGGCCCGCTACATAGGCGCACCCGCGGACGAGAAAATCACCACGGGCGACACGGTATATGCCGCTAACACGGTTGAAGAGCAGTCGACCAGAGCACAGCTTGCAGCCGATGCGCCTGAACTTCTGGCGGCGGCACGTAGCGCCGACGAAAATCCCTCCGCCCCTTTGCTCGACCAGGAAAATCAGGAGCAACTGCTCGAACCCCCGACGACCCCATCCACAGCTCCACAATCCTTCTCGGTAGGGGGGGTTAAATGCAAGGAGCGGCCCACCAAGATGGTCGTAGTGCATTTTGGAAGCGCCGTGCAGCTTGAGAAGCTTGAGGCACAAGCCGGCGAGAGTCCGCTTCTAACCCCGGTAGAGGGGCGCATAAGCTGCGCTCTGCCAGAGGGAAACTACAAACCCATTACTAAGAATTGTTTTGGACATCAAGACCTTAGGATAAACGATAAGGGCATCTTAAGTGTGCAAAGTGATCAACCCGCGCGTAAGTTTACCCTAGACAACCCCCCACGCTTGTTCGTTATTTGGACTCCAGATTAAGACTCAGACCATACTTTTAAGTCTGGCGCTTTTTAGCTCTTATCAATAGCATACCTAGGTATGAGCTTCGTCCAACTTCTAAACCTACCCCGACTCGACGTCAGGACTGTAGACCGCCTGCTAAGGCGCGAGTCGGTGGAGAGATCGGTTGCTTGGTTAAAAATCGCCATAGTCGCCTTGATCTGCTTCCTCTTAGTGCTCACTGTCAGAAACGTAATTGAAGAGCTTTTAGTCGGCAGCTCAGCAGTGTACTCCCTAAAAAATGATATTCGCTCCCGCTTAAAGGCTCTGCCGGAAGAACACTCCTTCACTGCTCCAAAATCTGATTACGCACACCTGGCTGATGAGGCGGTGTTCGGCAAAATTGGATTTACGCAGCCAACACCGTACGCCACCCCTCCGATAGCCGCCAAGAAAGTTTCTACCCTGACACTAATTGGAACATTCGTAAGCGAGGACGAGGGCTCTTACGCCATTATTGACGACAAAAAGAGCCAGGAAGTCTTCGAGGTAGGAGACTTAATCTTAAATGAAGCGAAAGTCTTGCGCATTTTCGAAGATCGCGTTGAAATTGAACGGAATGGCCAAAGAGAGATATTACAGATTGATGAGACGCCCGGCGGCGGTGGAGGGGAAACAGTCAGTGACTCGATTGTTGTCGACGAAGGTGAGATTGACCGAGCTTTGGAAAACTTGCCGCTGCTCCTGACTCAAGCCAGGGCGGTACCTTACTTTAAGGACGGCCAATCGGTGGGGCTGCGTTTGTTCGCAATCAAAAGTGGTAGCCTCTTTGAGAAGATCGGCCTGATGAACGGTGACATACTTAAAACGGTAAACGGTAATAGTTTGGGGGATATTACTCAAGCGGTTAAACTCTTTGAAAAACTTAAAGAACAACGGATGATCACAGTTGAGCTAGAACGTCAAAGAGAAGAAAAGACTTTGAGGTATCAAATACGGTAGCGCCGCCAATGTTAAAAATTAAACATTTTCACCTATCCATGGCACTTCTTTCAGCGACCTTACTTTGCAGGTCCGCTTGGGGGCCATTACAGGCGTTCGCCCAAGAAGATCCAGCTATCGACGAAGAAAAATACGCCAAGGATTCAACCACCGAAATCAATGTAAAAAACGCCGATCTGGCGGCGATCATCCGGATCTTCAGCAAAAAAACTAAAAGAAACTACATTCTCGATGAACGTGTTTCAGGCAAAGTTTCGATTTACCTGCCCGGACGTGTGTCTTCAGCCGAAGCCATACGCATCTTGGACGCGGTGCTTAGCCTTAAAGGTTTTACAGCTGTGCCGATTGGAGAGAATCTTTGGAAGATTATCCCCGCTCGTGAAGCCAAGCAGACCACCATTCTCACCGTTGACCAGATCGAGGGCCGCGGTTCGCCATCTGTAGTAACGCGCATGATGCCCTTGAAATACATCGAAGCACAAGAAGTTGTGCAGCTGGTGACTCCACTAATCTCGGCCAATGGTATGGTCACGGCTTACACTGGGACCAACTCGTTGATGTTGATTGACTCCGAAGAGAACATTCAACGCCTAAGCCAAATTATCAGCGCCGTAGATGTGCCCTTTCGCGACCGCGAGATGACCATGATTCCGATCAAACACGCGGTTGCCGCCGATATAGCAAAAACTATTAACGAGATCCTAGGCGAACCGGGCCAGCAAAATGGCGCTGCGACAGCCGCCCAAGGCTTGGACTTTATACGCACCCGCATGACAGATCCGGGCGTGCCGCCAAGTATCGGCAAAGCCGCCCAGTCACAATCAGGCAGCGCCAGCATCACAGTCTCAGCCCGCGCTCGCCAACCTAAAATAATTGCCGACGAGCGCACAAACTCCTTAATTGTTGTTGCGGATGAAGATACCACTGCGCGTATTCGCGCCCTAACACATGAGCTAGATAGCGCAGTAGACCTCTCCGGCGTTCAGTACTATCTTTACCGCTGCCATTACGCACGTGCCGAGGATCTTTCTGAGGTGTTGGCTGGGCTGATCGGGCAAAGCAGCGGCGGAGCTCCCCGCACGTCCTCCCAGACTTCTGGATTTAGCGAAAGCAGCAGCTTCAGCGGGACAGGGCAAGGGTTCGGAAGCACCCAAGGGCTTGGTCGTGACCGGCTCTCCAGACAACGCCGCGACCCTGGACAGTCGTTTAGCTCCCAAAAACGTTCCGGGGTCACATCTGTTCAACTCGGCGAGGCGATTTCTATAACAGCCGACCCTGCCACCAATTCGCTTATTATTCACGCCAGTAAGCCGGACTATGAAAAAGTTTTGGACCTCCTCAAAAAGCTAGACATCAAGCGCAGACAGGTATTGGTGGAAGCGATGCTGCTCGAAGTCGGAGTTGATCGGGATGTGCAACTTTCCACGGAGTTTATTGCTTCGACTGGTGGAACCGACGGCGGGGTTATGGCCATCAACAATTCCGGCCAGCTCACCCAGCTCCTAACAGATCCGAGCAAGCTTTCCCAATTTTCCGTGGCGGCTGCTAGTGCCGGTACGCTC
>JAAYZI010000120.1 GCA_012514925.1 Deltaproteobacteria bacterium
GATCTATATAACCGCCGACGGCGGTGCAGACATCCGTGCTCAAATGGCATATAATCTCGTGTGACATAAGCAATACTGGGTTACGATTGCTCGTATCTAATTAGTAATTGCTGACAACACCTGTAAATATATGTCCGTTAAGATTTTAAAATCTCCGAGCGACTTTGAGCCATTCGTAAAGGCTTGGGAAGGCCTTGCCCGCGCGTCCCTGGAAGGGAACGTTTTTTATGAGCCGTGGATGTTTATACCTGCGCTACGGTTTTTAAGCGAGGGAGTTGCGATAAATGCGGCCTTGGTGTGGTCTGAACCTAAGTCACCTGATAGCGAACCAGTCTTAATCGGCTTCTTCCCCTTTGTGCAGAGCTATGGTTACCGAAGAGTCCCGATTCATTACCTAAGCTTATGGCGTTATCCCCAGTGTTTTTTGTGTACACCTTTGGTGCGCGCAGGCTTTGAGACAGAGTGTTTTAAAGGGTTTTTCAAGTGGGTCGATAGCGCTGATTTTTCAACATGGTTGGTGCAGATAAATTTTGTGCGCGGAGATGGTCCTTTCTACGCAGCCCTGCAAAGCTATTTGAAAAAACATTTACGGCCGATAGACCAAGTCTCTTTTGAGCGCGCCATGCTCTGTTCCGAACTTGATGGAGACACATATATCCGTACCGCGCTTTCCGGTAAGTCTCGGCGAGAGTTTGAGAGGCAGGGCCGCAGATTGGCACAGTTAGGAAAGCTCGAAACAGTCTTTTTACAGGCTGGAGATAATATTGATTATTGGATTGACACATTGCTGCGCCTGGAAAGCAGCGGCTGGAAGGGGCGCGCAGGTACAGCTTTGGCACTGAAAGAAAATGAGCGTAGCTATTTTACAGAGGTAGCGCGAGCGGCTTTCGAACGAGAGCAGCTTTTAATGGAGATGCTGCTTTTAGAGGGCAAGCCCATCGCTGTGCGCTGTACCTTTTTAGCCGATAGCTGCGCCTATGGAATGAAGATCGCCTTTGATGAAGATTATGCAAAATACTCGCCGGGAGTGCAGCTAGAGTTTGAAGTTTTGCGGCGCACACTAAAGAATCGCACGATAAAGTGGATGGATTCCTGCGCTGAGCCGGAGCATCCCCTATTTAACCGGATTTGGATGGAGCGCCGAGTCGTGCGGCATGTCAATATTAGCACCGGCAGGTTGTCTAGCCGTGTTTTTGTAGGATGTATGGCTCTTATGCGTCGCTTATACAGGTTATATCGCAGAATACGGCGGAAGTAGAGGTGACTATTCGGATTGAAGAGATACGCGAGTTTGACAAGGCACAGGCTTACTGGGGCGCTTGGAAAAGCATATTGGAGGAGAGCGAGACCAATACGGTTTATCAGTCTCCAGAGTGGATGAAAAGTTGGTGGAGCTGCTATGCTGGTTCGGGGCGTTTGTTACTGCTCTTTGCGTTCGAGCAAGATGTCTTAGTTGGAATCGCGCCGCTTATGGCGGCTAAGAGAAGAATCAATGGCGTTTTAGAAGAAGTTGTTGAATTTTTGGGGGCAGAGAATTTTGCCTCTGATTATTGCGACTTTATCGTGCCAGCCACTCGTACCGATGTTTTGGAGGCTCTACTTGAGTGGCTGTGGCAGGCCCGGAGGCATTGGACTGTTCTGCGGCTTAATAACATTCCCGCCCACAGCAA
>JAAYZI010000121.1 GCA_012514925.1 Deltaproteobacteria bacterium
ATATGCATATCTCGCGCAAAGGGTTGGCAAATTAAACTAGAAGGCTACGCGCGAGATATGTATATGTGACAAGGTTTAATAAAAGCCCAGGTTAGCAAAGCCTTTCTGGTGATGGCTGACGGTGACGCGGAATTAAATTCACTTTCTCCAGAGAAAGTAATATTCATGCAAACGATTACGCTTAATGTCTAGGCCGCATTTTTATTCCGCCCTTTCTAGGGTGTACTCCAAGATTGCGTTTATCTCTTTTAGCGTATCGGGAGATGGGTTCGGGCTTAGGTCTACGGCTGCCTGCAGCGCTTCTTTTGATTTGTTGATGTAGTGACTTGCAAGATCTCGTGCTTGAGACAAAACTTCCCCGGAGCGGATCTCTGCCAGCGCGCTCTTTACAAAGGTGGCATCTACATCAATCGGGGCGCGTAAAAGTCTTTTTGCCAGGCTGCTTCCGGATTCAAGCCAGAGCAGGTTAACGAGGGAGGGTTTTCGTTCTCTTATATCTATCCCGGTTTGTTTGCCGTGCATGTTACCGTCTGATTGGACATCTAAGATATCATCCAGGATCTGGAAGGCGATGCCTAAGTTTTCCCCAAAAGATGACATTTGCTCCGTAACTTCTTTAGCATCTGCTAAATAGGCGCCGCTATGCGCAGCCAAACGAAAGAGGGAAGCGGTTTTTTTTCGTGCGATTGTAATTGCAGATTCTATGCTGTGGTGCTCTTGATAGAGCGGGGTCTCAAGGATTTCTCCTTCGGTAAGCTCAATACAGCCGCGCTCACTTTCGGCTATGATGTGTGGATCTAATCCAGCGCAAAGGCTGAAAGCGCGCACCAGTAAAAAGTCTCCGGCTAAAAGAGTGTTGCTAGAGCCGTATTTGGCAAGCGGGGAGGGTGCTCCGCGTCGCAGCAAGGAGTTGTCGATAATGTCATCGTGCATCAAGGTGGCCATGTGGACCAGCTCTATTGCGGCCGAGGCTTTGATCAGATCTTCTGAAGCGGAGCGCATTCCAAAGAGACGAGCCGAAAGCAGGGCTAGAGCCGGGCGCATGCGTTTCCCTCCTTGTGAGAGGAGGTAGGCGGAGATCTCAGAGAGGATGGGAGCCTCGGAGCTAAATTTTGTTTGGATGAAAGCCTCGACTCTGGCTAAGTCGGTAAGGGAACTGAATACAGCTAAGGCTCTATCCTTGGCGGTGACAGTGCTTTTTTGGGGTGTCGTTGCGGCTGATTTTTCCACTATGCATCTCCTAGGCGGGATAGTAGCGGATCCGGGCGACGCCCGCAAACGCGAGATATGTATATATGACAAGGTCGGATACAGCCTCGGTTAATCTGGACAGTGCCTGTCATATTGAGTCCTAGTAACCGTTTACTGCGGGGAATAGATCATGTTTGCCCCCAGCCTGGGCGGTAAAATTTTACTTTCATTTCACTTTCTCCGGAGAAAGTAATATTCATGCAAATGAATACCGGATACGAGCCCTAAATAGTACAGATAAGACTTCCTCCGTCTCGAAGTCTTGAATTAGAGTAAAGCTACCTCATAAGCCGTAGCAAAATTTTTCTGGCGATGCGCTCAAAAAGTGCGTTTAAGTCTGCCGCATTATTGGTAGGTAAATACTCGCCGTACCGGTAGCGCATATCGCGGCAAGCTCTGGGGCGGTTTTTTGGGGGAACATTGGATCCGATTGTGGCGGCTCCACCGCTTCCTGAAGCAAGGGTGCACTTCTCTGGCGGTGGAAAGAAATCGGCCCAAAGGGATAGATTGGTGGCGATATCGTCATTATTGTGAAAGTCGGGGGTGGGGGTAAAGTTTGGAATCATGTAGTTTACTCGACTATCTTGGCGAAACAAAGTGCGGTAGGGGGGCTGGTGGAAGCCTCCGTTTCCTGCGTCAAAAATGTATCTAAAGCTTGTGTCGCGTGAACCCCCTGGATTAGTCTCGGCCGCGTAAGGGTCTAACGCCAACCTGGCTAGGAAGTAGTCGTGACGGGTAAAATCGCGGAAGGCGTTTTGGTAGGGATCTGGCTGTAATTTTGACGGGCCTGGGTGTGTGATGTTTCGATCTTCTTTGGGCGCGGTGCCAAGCCCAATTGCGTAAACCACACCGCGGTGCTCGCGTAAGAAATCCGAGAGCGCTAGAGGGGCGTTATAGTACTGCTCGGACCAGCGATCCATTGGAACATTTTGACCAAACACCCGAGTGGCGTCTCCTGGTAGGTGGAAGGAGAAGTCGTTTAGGCATGATGTTAAGGCACTCCACATTGTGTTGTCATAATGTTGCGAGGTGCAAGTAGGAATCCCGGGTGGCGGTTGATCCTCTCTATCTAATGGTGCCTTACCTGGTATAGGTGGATCCCAACCCGGCGGAAAGCCCTCGCCATAATTATAAAGTGGCGGCACAGTATCAAAATGCATAAGGGCTGAAGGACCAAACCAAGTTTCCCCATTCAGCGTCCACTCCACTCGATAGTGTTGATACCTGTATATCGTGGGTGGGGTGAGGGGCTCTTTAACGTCGTCTAGGGGTGGTGCAAATAGAGCTAGTTTTGGGTTTGCGTTTGAGACATCAAGC
>JAAYZI010000122.1 GCA_012514925.1 Deltaproteobacteria bacterium
ATCGGGGGCTGCAGATTTTGTGAACGGTTACTGATCTTGAACTCCGCCCTCGTTCCGGCTCTAATATGGGACTATTATTTTTTTTGTTGGAGAACCCCGCGGGGCACCGACTATGCTGCTTCAAAATTCATCCGCACGAAAGAGAAGACGTCGCCGCATTTACGTTTTTTCTTGTCTAATATTGGCTGCTGCTTTCGCGCTTGGCAGCACCATCTGGCTTGAGTTTGCTTCCACCTCTACTGCACACCAGACGGATCTGCTTAAGAAATCTCTTCTACTCTTTCCAGTGCACTTTAGTTGGAGTGAAGAAATATTTCTTACCTGTCAGAATCATAATACGTTTAAAGTGAAAGCTGATACCAAACTTTATCTGCGTCGCGCCGGAAAATTTGAAGTGGTAAACACGCATACATTCTCAGTGCAACCGCAAAGTTCAGTAGCGCAACATGTGAAGGCTCCAAGCGAAGTCGAAGCGACAAATAACACTGTACCAACCAACCCTCCCCCTGCCTTGTTGCAATTACGAGCTACTCAGGCCGACAACGAGGAGGAAGTTACACGTTTGCATTGCGTGGTGAAATTACGAAATATCAAGAGTAAAGACTCCCAGACGGCCCCCGCGCGCACCGTCATCCCATCCTTAACCCCTCTTAGCGGTGGGTTTGCGCTTGTCACCAATCAACCTGATATTATGCGTCTGCACATTTATGACCTAAGTGGTCTGGAAGCACTCGCCGACGCGTATGACCAAAATCCGCAAAACGAAGAAGGGATCCAAATCACGTCTGAACATAAGGCTTTCAGCCAGGTTTCTTTGTACCACTATCGTTTTCAAAGGCGCCCGGGGCAGAGAGTCAAAGCCGACCCTTTTATCATTAAAACTATCCGTCGCAACGCCACGCTGGTACAGCCCCTCGCGCCGGAATCCGGAGTTTTTGGTTTCACACTAAGTCGACATCAAGGCACGGGACTTTACCTGGGTTTTATTGAGATTGAAACAGAGGGGAAACATGAGATTAAACCTTTAGATCCTGAGGTGCGGAGTTTGGCTCCGCTTGCGCCAAGCGGAACTCTACGCCTTATTAATCCCTCTAGTTCAGCGCTTAGATTTAAAGTGCACGCGTTAGATCATAAGAATAATCAAAAGGCTTCCGACTCTGAAGTGCTTGGGGCAGGAGGGGCGATGACTCTAGACCTCTCAAAATATAAAAACAAAATCGGGGCAGACGGTGTAATCCAGCTAAACGTTTCGGAGAACTCCGTTAGCAAGCTAGTCGGGTATCATTGCCAGCATAGCAAGAAAACTCCGCTGAGAGGGGAGGAGATGCCTATGAAAACGTCCGATTAAGCTATTTTAGCCACTAAACTTAATATTCATGTGGACAGATACCAGATACTATAACCGCCCACATGAATTTTATCATGAATTTTACTTTCTCTGGAGAAAGTGAATATGCCCCTCATCCACCTGTACTAGTCAGTATTTAATCACACAGACAATGTTAGATTTCCCCATATAAAA
>JAAYZI010000014.1 GCA_012514925.1 Deltaproteobacteria bacterium
AACGTAAGGTCATCTAGTTTGGTACGACCTAATGTTGGTCTTGTCGCATATGCATATCTCGCGCAAAGGATTGACAGATTATGTGTTAGAGGATTATGCGCGAGATATGCATATGTAACAAGGTTTAATAAAAGCTCCGATTAACCAGGACAGTGTCTGTCATATTGAATACTGACCAGTACTGGTTATCCCTCACTAAGGCCGTGATTTCAAGTGCCAAGCGTGAGGTTGGATTTAATATGTGCAGCCGCAAAAGATAAATGGGAACTAGCTGAAAATGGCGGTTTTGGTCTACCATCGATTTGATTTATGTCTGTACGTTAAATTTAAATTTGCGTTTCGGTGAAGGTTCCAAAGAGTGTCAGTTGGAGGTGATCTTTATGGCTGGTTGTCGCTCGTTCATAATGGTGGTTTGCTCTGCCGCGGCAGTATTTTGCCTATTATTTAAGACGTCGCTTTCGTACTCTGCTCCTTTAGAAATCATGTCCGCGGAGGTGTCCGAGGGAATGGCTTTTAAGCAGGTGCTGGATGCGTGGGGTGCACCTCTTGAAAAGCATGAACTGGAAACAAAGAGGGAGAATATTTGGATTTATCAGACCAAAAAAGTCATATTTAAAGAAGGACGGGTGGTGCAGGTCCAAGATTTGTCCGTGGCGTTGCCGGGGGGCGGCGTGGTAACGGCCGTAAAGTCAAATAACGCAGCGGAGCCTTCTCCGCAGGGTTCGGAACCCGTTGCCGATCCGGGAGCGGAGGTGATTGCAGATATCCTCACAGAAATAATGAAAGGAAGCTCAGAGACCTCCGTTTCAGATAAGGCTCCAGGAACGGCTCGACGTCCTACGCCTAATCAGCCGACCTTTATTGAAGAACCGCAACTGGGAAGGGACTCCGGTGAGGGAAGAGCTTGGTAAGAGTGGGGACGGTTCTCGTCCCCGTGAATTCAGTCTACGCCTACAACGGATTGCCCAAATCGGCTTGTAATGCAACAGTTCCTGTTGATAGTGAGGAATCCGCTGAGAAGGCGTTAGTACCTAACGGCGTTTGGTTGAATTTTGCAGTTGAGGTAATAAAGAGAGTTTCGGAGTTTTTGTAGTCACCATAACATGGGGTATTGAATCCTATAAAAACTAGTGCAACGTAGGTGAGGAAATGACGTCAGAATCTAAGTTTGATGAATTTGTTAACAGCCAAAAACAAAACTCTCGACCCGACTCTGTGGCTAGACTTGAGCAATGGCGTCAGGACTTGAAGGGGCTTTATGAGCAGGTACAGGGTTTCTTGAAAAAATATGTCGATAAAGAACAAATTACATGTTCTTTTAAGGAAATTGAAATCAATGAAGAGTATCTGGGAGCTTATAAGATAAAGTCTTTATCGATTCAGATCGGACCTAAGACAATAACCCTGACTCCCATTGGTGCCGGAGTTATTGGCGCTAGAGGCCGTGTGGATTTGGCAGGGCCAGCAGGAAAAGCTCGGCTGGTTTTAGTAGGTAAGGAAGCGACTGGACCTAACACCGGAGAGCAAAGAATCGTAGATTGCAAGCCGAAAGATTTGGATTATGTGGCGTCCCAGAAGGAGCCGGAACAATGGGCGTGGAAATTTGCAACACACCCTCCTCGCATTGAGTACCTAGAGCTAAATGCGAAATCTTTGTATCAGGCTATAATGGAAGTAGCGAATGGGTAGGCTAGTTCTATCTGGTGAAGAGCTTCCGTTAACAGCCATAGCGGATCATCATAACGATTTGAAGATGGCCCTATATTCCTATTACGATCCCTTATCACCTAGCAGTATGAGTCGTTTTGCCACTTATACTTCTGACGAAGTGCGGCAGGAACGTGATGAACGGCTTGATGAGCTTGAACGGGCATCCATGTTAAATGTTTTTGGTTCATTAGAGGCGGTGTTTCAGATAGACTTCCATCAGCGATGTGAACATCGGAAAAAAGACGCTTTATCAAAGGCTTTTTGTGAGTTGAGGAAACATTTAGGCCAAAAGAGAGTTGTACTGGATGAGCATATTTTTAAGACGTGGAAAAAGCATGCTCCAAATTGGAATCGATATATCGGCGAACTAAATGGGGCGTTCAATATGCGTAATTGGTTAGCGCATGGAAGGTATTTCGAACCAGCTCTTGGCAAAAAGTACAACTATGAGGACATCTATGTTCTTGCCGAGCGTGTCCTCAAATCGCTCCCTTTTTTGTACACAGGTAATGTAAGCACCGACTCAGTAACATCCTAGTGCAACACACCGTGATAACTAAATTGGTGAGTTCGTAGCAGAACTGTGAACACGGTTTGTCCTGGTTGGCGAAGTCAGCTTGGTAAGAGTGGGGACGATTCTCGTCCCCGTGAAGCTACTCTTCTTCTTCGATTGTCAGTTCATCCTCCAAGTCTTCGTCTTCTCTTGCCTCTTCTTCCATCTGTTTCAGCTGTTCTCTGGCAAAGTCGACCATAACTTGAGACTTAGAGGACGCCACAATCTCTTTTAGCATGCCTTCCGTCTGCTCATCGTAATTAACGTGGTCCTCGGCGTTTTGCAGAAGCTGCTTATTGACCTCGGTGTCAGGTGAGTTGGTTATGATGTCATTAACGATCCTTAGGCCCTCAGGTCCATAATTAAGTAAAGCTTTAACGGCGAGATGTGAGTAAGCGTCGCGCTTACCTGCCAGTTCGGTTAAGGCTGGAATAGATTCTTCTTCAGGAATTATTTCACCTAAACCGATCCCTGAAGAATAGAATCCGTCCGGATCACCAGCCTCCACGGTTTTGCGGTAAAGCGTGTCTACGGCCAACTTTGAACCATGATTAGTGATGGCTGCTACAAGAGATTCTTTCAGCAGTTGATTGTCTGTATCCATCTGCTCGCCAAGGAACTTGACTGAGGCATCGCTTCCAGAAGTAACTTCCAAAGCTTCGGCGAAAATTTCCGACGTCTCCTGGTTTGGAGCGTTTCGCACCGCGTCGATGAGAGCAGAGATGTTCTCAACCTTACCGCTGATTGCCAGCACTTCAGCATAGTAACTTTTTTGATCATCAGAAGTTTCAGGAGATGAGAGCTCATCTTTAATCTGACTGTAAAATTCCGGGCACCAGGAGCAGTCTTCTCCGGGATCGGAAAATTGCTCCAGAATTAAATCGTCGTAATCAACAGAGCCTTTGCGGATCGCCTCAAAAGCTTCTTCCGCACTTTTGTACATCTCAGCCGCTGGTCTGATTGTGAGGTCTTCCTCCCCGCCTTCCTGTGGCTCAGAGCTTGGGCGGCCTTGCCTCTCAGACAAACCTCCATCGTCCTTCCTTGTTGTGGAGGCCGCACGGGCCGCTTTGGAGCCTTTGTTGTCTGTTGAAGTTTTGGCGGCACTAGAGGGAGCGGGTGTTGAACTTTGATCTGAACTTGTCAGATACCAAATCAGGCCAGCTACCAGTAGAACCAGTATCAGCGGGAAGATTTTTTTCATAATTAATTCCTTACTTAGAGATCACAACGATATAGATCAGCGAAAATTCAAAGCAACAATTCTCTAGGCAAAAGGACATTACCCCAACAAAATTAGCAATTTACCTATCCCCTAGGAATCTACAAAAAAACAGCGCTTTTTGAAAGGATATTTAAGGAAATCGTGACCACTTGCGCATGGAATTGATTACACAAAACCTACAAACATTGAAGCTTTCCCTTAGGGGACTCTTCTTAGGGGTGAAAACACTATCCGTTTACAAAATCTGCCGCCCCCGATTAGGGAGTGGCCACTTTGATGCTCCTTGTAACTGCGCTGGTAACGTATTGTAATCCTTGAGCTTAATATTCATGTGAATGGATGCAGTACCGCTTACGCATGGAATTGATCATGCAATTTTGTTTTTAGGCTAGGCGGTGGCGCGGAGTTAAATTCACTTTCTCCGGAGAAAGTAAAATTCGTGAGAATGGACGCGTAACACTACTAAGTCAAGAACCCTGACCTAAAGAGCCATCACCAAAAAAGCCAGGCTTTGCTAATCTGGGTTTTTATTAAACCTTGTCACATATACATATCTCGCGCGTAGCTTACTAGTTTAATTTGCCAATCCTTTGCGCGAGATAAGTATATGCGA
>JAAYZI010000123.1 GCA_012514925.1 Deltaproteobacteria bacterium
CAGTAGAGAAAAGAGCATTAAGCTCCATAACGCAAAAAGCGCTGTCAGGGTGTGCGTCAGCACAATTAACGCCAACCAAAATCCAGCCCAGAAACGCAGCTTGATAGAGCCGTCCCGGCGCGCCGACTCCAAGAGACCTAACATTACCAGCAGCATTGGAAGCGCTAACGCTCCGGGCGACATCCCCGTTAAGTAGAGTCCACTTAAACCTAAACCTGCGTAAGCGTAATCCACCCCCAGCATCAGGTACATCAACCCCAAAGGCAGCAGCACTATCCCCGCCCGTGGTCCCAGAAACACCCGCCCTGTCCATACCAACGACACCAAAAAGAAGAACGGGATCGCAAAAAGGGTCAGGTTGAACGAAAGCTCTGGCGTGATCAGACCGAAGGAGAGGATATGAGGGAGGGCCATAACGATGTAGGCAAACGGAGGATAAAGCACAAAGGCAGGGAACCCTCCAAACCACATAGGATCGTACGCGCTTAACCGTCCCTCCCGCAGCAAGGACAGCATCTTATTAAAAAGGTAAAAGTGACCGGGGCTGTCCCAGCCTGCGGGCGGGCCGGGTTGCAAGAGTACGGCTGCGCTTCGCCACACCAGCACCAGCGCACAGAAAAGCCACATTGCGCCCTCCAAAAAGCGCGCATACCTATGGGGCATTAAATGAGGATTTTGCGATGATGGCATTTGAACCTCCTCCAGCCGCCGGGACGCGGCTTGCGCCTAAAAACAGGCGTCATAGCTTCTAAGCACCCCACCCTCTGGGCAAGGCGCCATTTCTACAGCCGAATCGATGGCTTTATCTACCCGATCATTTACCGCCAAGTCCATCCACACCGATACGCTAAAAAAAATAACAATCAATATCGCTAAGGCCAGAGCATACTCCAAAAACACTCCGCCTCGCTCGGGCTCCGTTCGGTCCCGCCCTTGATGCCACTGTGTCCCAAGCCACTCCGTCATCAAAATTTAAGCTCTCAAAATTTAAGCTCTGCTCTTAGCAACCCCTGATCTACAAATAAGCCCCGAATCGCCCGGTTTACTACATACTCGAGGTCATCTGGATTGAGCGCGCTTTCAACGAAATACGTACCGTATCCACCGGCAGGGGTCCCAGGTTCAGGAGCAAAAATCCGAAGCTGGTTGGCATTTGGATTACTTGCCCCAAGATCCTCAGGCACACGAAATGCCTCTCTCAAATTTCTAACCGCCTCTTCCGAATTATCTTCAGGCGTGGCCGGAAAATACGCCACAAAGTACTGGCGTTGGGTGTTGCTTACCACTGTCCTCACCTCCTGTGCCTCTGACTCTCCTAAACGTTGATGCGTTACAAGCAGAACAGGCGAGATAGTGTTATCCGGCGGCAGCAGGCCGGGCGCGTCGGTAAACACACTCACACCCACCGCCGGCACACGCTTAGCATCCCCCGCCAGGTACTGCACCAATCCCAAAATATCAGGCCTAAGGTCACACGTACCAACATCTGAAGGGCACTCCGCCAAGGAGGGCTTTGTGCAAAATTCCAAAGAGCCACCGCTCCCCGTCTCGGAATACGGACAGTGCTGAATAGATCCTAAACTTGAAATGACTTCAGCCGCGCTTAGCCCAGGCGCTTGTGGTAAATCCCAAAAGCCGTCAGCCCAATCCGCCAGCTGCTTACGAAAACCGTAAACATCCGGATCTTCAAAACCCAAATTCCATACGGTTAAGCTCTCATCGGGAGAGGGACGCAAAGAATAACGCTGAATACCCAAACCGGGGTTCTCTCCGCCTCGGTACAACCGTAAGCAGTAGCGGAGCTGCCCTGCGATTAGGGCGTGATGTTTTCTCCAAGGTGAGGTTGGAGCGACGGTGGTAGGATTTATCTTTCCAGACTTATGGCCGCCAAATTCGGTGATTGGCATATTAGTACCAGTAGCGCTCCCAGAGTCGTACCCAAAATACGGCGCTTCGTACTCCAGAGCAGTTAAATCCTGTCCGTACTCAACAATAGTAATCGGACCGTTGGTGTTTACACCGGTAGGGAATTGACCTGCATTAGGGACTAAGCTGCCCTGACGGTTCTGCGTGCCTACCACTAAGATCTCGGTAGTGGCGCGGAGCTGTCCATGACGGGAGGCCATCTCCACCGCTGCTGCCAGGTAGGCATTCCTTGCAAGAACCACAGGGTTCATGCAGGCTGCCACCATTTGTTTTTGATTTTCTTCTGAAGGAATCGCCTGAGTTCCTACGATACTCACCTCTTTTCCAGCAACACTAAAGACTCTGTCTGGAGGAGATGTTAGAAAATAAGTTGAACCGTTTAACGGATTGTAGGCGCTCTCCTCGCTCTCTCCCCATGAAGCTTCCGAGGCGGACGCATGCGGGAACAGAAAGTCACTACTATTTGCATCAGTTTGCAAATGCGGCGCAATCGCGATTGTAAGCCCCGGAGCGTTACGAATCTGAGTCCCAGAGGTCTCTCCATGAGAGTACGGGAGGTAACCAGTATAATCACCACGCACTCGTTTCCAAGCCACAGCTCGAGCGCGAATCGTGCGGACCATCCCGCGTGCAATGCCACGTTCTTTCCAAACGCCGAGTCCAAACGGGAAAACTCTAACATCCGCCTCAAGCTCTACCCCAACTGTATTACCGGCGTTATCAACGTTGTTCCAAAGATGGGGTGGATATTTATCGGGATCGCTGTCGTTTACATTGTCCGCGTAAGAACATTCGGTGGCTCCACAATCAAGCGTCAGAGATCCGGCGGAGAAGGTATCGCTGCCAGGACCACCATCAAAAAGATCGAAACGGCCTGCGTCTTTGGGGGGCATGGTAGGCGAAATCAGTCTGGCACGGGTCAAGCTCACCATCTGAGGCGGACCGATTGGGTCGTTTGCATTTTTAGTGTTAATTATGGCTACAAATTTATGAACCAGGTTGCTTTGCAACATGGTATTATCAGCCACAAGATTTCGCACGGAGATTACGGCAAAGCTCTGAAGCTCGCGGCTGGCGCGGTAAACTACCAGGGTGTTCACTCCAAACACAAGCGCCATACCGAGTAAGGTCACCACCATAATCGCAAGCAGCGGAATAAACACGCTGCCGGCACTACCACGAGGAAACCAAAAGCCTAAGGTGTTCCGCATTCGTCCCACGCTTAAAACCAAAAAGGTGGATTAAGTTTGTCCCAATCCCTTGGCGGGGCGTCCATAGATGCACTATGTCTCATAACAAGCTCTGGCATAGACGCATCCCCCAAAATCGCACGCATAAGACCCGAAACAAATTTTGTGAAGGGATCTCCCGGCATATAGTTGCACACAACTGAAAGGATCCCAAAGTTCGCCATAAATTCATCCTCTGGCACTGATTCACTTGGGAAATAACAGCGTAAGCACCCCGGCCCACCTAAAGGTGGCGCCGCCAACGGATCGCAGGGATAGCGCACAAGCCCCCCTACCTTAGCCTTCATCTCTTCGCCAACGTATGCCAAAAAGTACCAGTGGGGCCTTGGCACAAGCGACAGATCATAGGTGTACCAAGACTCGTAGTTACTCTTAGCGTCATCCAAGTCGACATTGTGAACCAACAAGGGAGCCGCTACGGCGATATCACTGGCGGTAGCTATCGTCTCTAATGGGGGCACTAAACCGTTGCCGGGCTCGGGCCACCCCATGAGAACCCGGTTGCCACGGGTGCCCGCCAATCGGATGGCCTGCTCCACCGACACGGTCAAGCTGCCACGGGCAAAGTAGATAAACGAAACCCACATAATAAAAAGCAGAAGTAGCAGAAACACCGGAAACCCAATCGCCACTTCGAGCATAATAACACCCGAGTCTCTACCCGAGTCTCCAGTGCCAAGCAACTCTTTAAGTCGACAGGATCGCTTCCTCTTGATCACAAGCTAGCCTTAAACTTAAACAAAAAACCCATGGTAAAAACACCAAAACTCTACAGGCATATAAATAAATATAAAACTGCCCCATTGCCCATGGAGGTTGCTATACTAGTTAACAACCCTGCAGGCCCATAGTGCCGCCCTACTAGTGCCGCCCATTGAGTCGTCCGTAGAGCCGTCACTAGAGTTGTCCTACTAGTTAGCAATTCTGCAAGCCTATAGAGCCGCCCTACTAGTTAACAACCCTGCAGGCCCGTAGTGCCGCCCTACTAGTGCCACCCGTAGAGCGCCAGTAGAGTTGACCTACTAGTTAGCAACTCTGCAAGCCTATAGAGCCGCCCTACTAGTTAACGCCTACCAACTAATAATAGGCGTACGGCGGCACATCTAAAGCGGCATCGGGCACAGCTCCTAATGCCCAATAAATACTCTCGCACCTTGCTGCCTGAACGAACTGAGAGACTCCCTCCTCGCAGCTCCCAAAGGCCAACCTAGCCTTCCTCTCCAAAATTACTAAATCTTCATCAGAGCAAGTCCCGTATTGTTTAAGCTTATCGACATCCAGTGTCTCTGGATCACAATCCCAAAAAGAAGGGGAAGTAACTTCATACTGAACTATACACATTGAATCAGGCTCAACCCCCCTAAAACTAGCGATTAATTGCCAACTCTTTGCTTCTTCATCACGATGCGGAAAAGGAGGCACCGCTTCCGGCAGAAAAGTAGGAGGGAGGCACGCCGCTTGCACCCCCGCGCAAACAATCGCCGGACTCTGCTTCCTCAAGACATTAAAGTGAGGCGCTACCAAAACCCCTCCGATAATCAGCAAGAAGAGGACCACAAGTATATCGACCAAAATGCTCCCCTCATGAGCCCGCTCTGCAGATTGACCATCATTCATGGCTTAATCTCTCAGGGGCAACACACGCCCCACCCCAAATTAAAACTCTCGCCGTACCTACTCAAAAAATAAAATATAGGCAACACCACACCAACCTAAACACCTCCGCCCAACCTCTTAAGCAGACACGCCCCATCCCACCTTGCGAAGACCCGTCTCGTGAAGTCCCGCCTCGCGAAATCTCGACTAGTGAAATCCAACCACACAAAATCCCGTCTCGCGAAGTCCCGCCTCACGAAATTCCACCACGCGAAGTCTTGCCTCACGAAATCTCGCCTCGCGAAATTCCACCACGCAAAATTCCACCTCGCGAAGACCCAACCTCGATTATAAACGGAATCTTAAGCCAAGTCACCGCGTAATTATATCCATCCACGCAAACATTAAATTAGGAGATTACAATGTGTTGCCAGCCCAACCATCACAATCCTAAAAAAGAAATTGAAAGCACCCGCCCCCCACTTTCTCCAGAGAAAGTACCCCCACTCCCCCACACACACGCACACACGCACACACGCACACATGCACACATGGCATCACCCTCTACACCTCCACTTTCTCCAGAGAAAGTAAAAATAAAATAGCCCCGCGTTCTTTCCCTCCCCCCAACCCCTTCTCAGCTACGAAGCTCCGCGTTCTTTCCCTCCCTTCCGATCCCCTCCCGGCCACGAAGCTACGCGTTCTTTTCCTACCCCCGACCCCCTTCTCGGCCCCAAAGCCCCGCCAACACGAAACGCCACCAACAAGAAACGCCACCAACACGAAGCCCATCCCCCCGCCGTCACGAAGCGCCGAAGACTCCCACCAATCCGCGGCGCATCCACTTTCTCCAGAGAAAGTAAAAATAAAATAGCCACGCGTTTTTTCCCTCCCTCTCGACTACCCCCCCGGCCCCGAAGCTCCGCCGATACACCTCCGCCAACCCGCTGCGTTTTCACTTTCTCCGGAGAAAGTAAAATAAAATAGCCCCGCGTTCTTTCCCTCCCTCTCGACTACCCCCCGGCCCCGAAGCTCCGCCGACACACCCCCGCCAATCCGCTGCGTATTCACTTTCTCCGGAGAA
>JAAYZI010000015.1 GCA_012514925.1 Deltaproteobacteria bacterium
AACGTAAGGTCATCCAATCTGGTACGACCTAATATTTAATAAAAGCCCAGGTTAGCAAAGCCTTTCTGGTGATAGCTCGGCAGGGTCTCGTGAGTGGATACTCTCAAGGACGGTTCTTGTGATTTTAAGAGCACGATCCTAGGAGACGGTCCAAAATAATCGCGCAGGCTGAGCGCACTGAGAGATGGTTATAATCGGTCGGTCCTGTGATTGGTTCCAAGAAATAGTCGCAGCGGTTTATCAGGTTGGGCGACATTCCCCAGCCGGTTCCAAACATCAGAAGATACGGTTCGCCTTCTTTCAGTAGCTCTTTAACGGTATTGAACTTGATGCGGTCTGCGCCTGGGTGGGCGGAGGTGGCGATGAGTTTAGGCAGCTTGCCGCAGCGCAGGTCGATTCTTTGAATAGCCTCGTCCAGATCACACACTATTTCAACATTTGCCAATGCCTCTTTGCGATTGGGGTTGTATGTCGCTCCGAAACCCTCCTCCCAATGGTTTTTTAGGATGCGGCATAACTTCCGCAGCGTGGGAGAGGTATGGGCAATAAAGACTGTGTTGATTCCATAAGTCCGGCAGCTACGTGCTATATCGTGAACATCAATCAGGGTCAGCGAAGTGGTGACGACGCTTCCTTGCTTGTCTAACATGTCGCTATGAAGTAGCGCCAAACTGAGGTCTACCGTCTGGGTCATAACAAATCCGGTCGCTTTTTTTGGGTGGCAATCCGCGCTTGTGCGAGACGCCAATCTTTAATTTCTTTGTGGTTTCCCGAAAGAAGCACCGGCGGCACCGCCAGCCCTCTAAACTCAGGGGGGCGGGTATACTGAGGCGCCTCTAGCAAGCGCTCTCCAGTTGCAGTAGGAGCAAAGGACTCATCTTTAATTGATTCGCAATTTCCCAGTACTTCTGTTTTTAACCTTAGGACAGCTTCGATTACGACCATGGCTGGAACCTCTCCGCCCATAAGCACATAATCGCCGATACTGATCTCTTCATCGATTAACAAATCTATCACGCGTTGGTCGACACCTTCATACCGCCCACATACCAAAATTAGTTGCTGAACGGGGCAGAGCTCCTCAGCAACAGATTGGTTAAAAAGCCGGCCGGCTGGGCTAAGTAGTATGGTTTTAGCAGTGGGTAAACGACTTTTCGCGTTTTCAATCGCTGCGGCAAGTGGTTCAGGCTTCATTAACATACCGGCCCCACCTCCGTATGGTGTGTCGTCTACTTGCTGGTGCGGAGGCGCAGCAAAATCTCTAATGTTGGAGAAGTTAAGATCCAGTAGGGCGCGCTGCTGCGCCCGCTTGATTAAACTTGAGGATGTGAACCCGGCGAACAGTTCCGGAAATAGGGTCAGAACCTCGATCCTGATCATGACTTCTCCCCTGTTCTGAGGAAAACTCTAAAATTAAACCTACCCGTCCTGTCAGGATTAAACAGATCGGTTTATTACTACTTAGTTTTGGCCTTTTTAGTCTTAGGCTTTTTGGGCGTAGCCTTCTTGGCTGTTACGGGTTTACTTTTTTTCTTTTCAACTGCGGGTCTGGCCTTGGCGCGCTCTTTCCTTTTGCGGCGCTGTTCCTGGATCTTGGCGCGCTGAGCGTTCTCTTTTTCAACGATTAGTCCGGGAATCTTCTTATTAATAAGATCTCTTGTCACCTTTGTTGGCTTTGCGCCGTTAGCGATCCACTTCTTTACCTGTTCCTCTTTCATGGTGATTGCGGGCGGGTCAGCCTTTGGATCGTACGTGCCTACCACTTCAAGGAATCTGCCATCTCGCCTAAAACTTTTCTCTGCCGCCACAATCCTATAAAAGGGGCGTTTCTTCATGCCGTGTCTTGCCAGTCTAATATGTACGCTCACAACTCTTTTCTCCTAGTCTAATACAGGTGGGGATCCCCACACTTAACGTCTCCATTGGAGGCAAGGTTATAGCAAAATTGCTAGATTATTCAATAACGGGTAACTATTTACGCGTGGGTAATCGTTCACGTACGGAATTGATTATGCAATTTTGTTTTCAGCCTGGGCGGCAACGTGGAATTAATATTACTTTCTCTGGAGAAAGTAATATTCAACTACACTGGTAACAGATTGTAATTCTTAAACTTAATATTCACATGAACGGTTACGAAGATAGAAATATGGCTGCTTGGGTGCTTCGACGGGCATCTTCGCGCCATAACCCTGAAGCAATGGAAGCACAAACGCTCGATATGGAAACTTTCGCATACTTCAGTAGTAGACCGCACGCTTACGAACAACTACTTTGAGGAGATGGGTTTGCTCACATTCCAGAAATGCTGGCAAGAAGCACAAACATCTGTTAATGCCCAACTGGAGTTTCAGTTTGGATGAACTCAGGTAGAAATACTGACAGCGGCATACGGGCTTAACCTCCCGGACCTCGCTGTCCCGAAGAGCCGGATGTGAGAACCACAAGTCCGGTTCCGTGGGAGCTCCCCGGGCTACCCGATATGCAAACGGATACCATCACACAGACAGTGTTAGTTTTCTTCATATAAAACGTAAGGTCATCCAATTTGGTACGACCTAATATTGGCCTTGTCGCATATACATATCTCGCGCAAAGGGTTGGCAAATTAACTAGTGTGCTACGTGCGAGATATGTATATGTGACAAGGTTTAATAAAAGCCCAGGTTAGCAGAGCCT
>JAAYZI010000124.1 GCA_012514925.1 Deltaproteobacteria bacterium
CTGTTTTAAACCCATTTTCCCTTAACGTTTCTGGGAAGGTTTCAAACCGATCAGACAATTTGCTTGAAGTTCGCCGCGCGAGTTCCCGATCATTTGGAGGGCTCATGCGGTGCACGGAGGAGTAAAGCCCCGTAAAGATCGAGGACATTGAGGCTGGAGTCCAGGGCGCTGCTGCAACCGCAAAGGAAAAATTAAGGTTCTCTCTCGCAAAGGCATCTATGTTGGGAGAGGTATCGCGCTCATAACCGTTCATGCTGAGATGATCAGCGCGCAGCGTGTCAACCAGAACGAAGATAATATGCGGTCTACTTGGTCGATAAAAATAAAAAACGCCATATCCCAATAATCCGAGTATCAAAACTCCCAGAAGCAGCTTAATCCTCATTAATTAAAACCCCCATGTTTTATTAAATGCTCTTCCAATTTGTTAACGTTAATTACCACGGAATAGGCGTCTTTAAACAACATGTAAGGGTGGTTAACTGGGTCTAATTCCGGCGGTAGCTGCCTAAAAGCGTAATCAGTGCTCGGTCGTGAGGTTAGTTCTCTAACGAGGCTGTCAAGCGGTTTAAAGTATTTTTCCTTTTTTAAGGCCTCAGTGCTGAATTTTAGATTGCTAAAAACAAAATAATCCACCCCCTCAGGTTTAAGCAGCGTTACCAATTCCTTTAAGTCTTTGGCATAGTGCGCCCTAAGAGAAATTTCAAGTCGGCGCATCATTTCCTTTAAATACACTGGAAAAAAGGGATGAGTCGTTTCAGTAGTGGCAAAGGTGCGGCGCATTCCAAAAAGGGGCAGGCCATCCACATAGTTGGGATGACCCGCGAAATAAGCATTTTCTGGGGTGCGCTTCTTGATCCAGCGAAAAACCTCCCCGTTTTGATCGATCACCCGGTTAAAATTAGTATGACGCGACAATCCTTTGCCGCTGCCAATCACGATAACTATTGCCAGTATTAGATAGGCTGCCAAAGCAGGCCAGGCGCGCGCCAAACGGCTATCTTGATAACGATCATTTGCGGCTGCCGAGAGCGGTAGGCGGTAAAAAAGCCTCCAAATCCCTATTGAGAAGGCGCTAATCCAAAATATCGTCAGGGGATATTGCAAATAACGATCAGGTACAAACAGTTTGAACGCAAACAGCCTTGCTGCAAAATAGGTTATTAGGATGGCAGGAAACATCCACAACAGCCTACAAGGAATGGTTTGGCGTCGACGGTATAGACCCGCCAACAGTAAGAGCACAAAGACTGCGACGATGGCGATGCCTAAACCATCCCTCCACCACGTAAAGCGCAGATACTCGCCCTGCCACCATATTCCTGGTTGATAAATCGGCTGAAAAAATGGTTGGAAACCGAAAATTTTGAATTCCTCCCAGGGGTCGGCAAGTGGCACGAAAGGGAAGCGGCCGCCGGGATTTGTAAATTCAGGCATTTTTTCGGCTTGCGTATAATTTACTACATCGCCCATATAAGCAGGCCTGCGTGTGGTGAAAAATAGAACCGCTGCATATAGAGGCACCAGCGCAATCAGCAAGCACAGTATCCGCCTGCATTTACTGCGAGTGGATGGAGTAATGGCTCCCCAACAAAGAAATAAGCCGTAGCCTAGGCCGCAGGTAACAGTGGCCGGAGGATGGAGCAGGCACCCTAACAAAAGCAGGATAAAAATTGCAGTGTGGTTTTTCTTAAGCAGAAAGTAAACAAACGCCGCTAAGAGCGGGAGCGCCCAGCCGCGTTGCAAGCCGCCGGTCAAGCGTTGCATGGTGTGGCGGGTGTGCAGCAGCCAGGTGACTGCTAAAAATGCCGGTGCCCAGCCGGCCAGTGCCCGCACTCCTAAGAACATAAACAGCGCCGCGAGTACGATCTGAATGAGCATTAACCAATGGCCCATCATAACGGGGTCACCAACTAACCAAGTCAACAAGTATCCGAGTCCGTAATGAAGCGGCGGCAAGTAGCCCTTCATGGCATTGTAAAGGAGATCCCCTTCAAAGATGTGTGGGTGGTGTACGGCATGGAATGGGAAGCTTTGCTGGAAGGCGTCGTCGGTGGTCCATTTTGGGTTAAACCAAAATGGGCTTAAGTTCTTCCAAAATAGGTAGATGTACCAAAAGCAAAGTGACCCACACAGAAGACTAGTGACTGAGGGGCACTTTTTGAAGAGGCGTTTAACTTGTTCTGGCAAGCGCGGCATTTTAAGTTTTTGTCTTTGTACCTAGACAAATTTATGCACTAAAAGCCCGGAGCGCAATTTTGGTTCAAACCAAGTAGACTTAGGCGCCATGCAACGGCCTTGGTCGGCAACTGTGAAAAGATCTTCAATTGGCACTGGAAACATCGAAAAAGCCGCAGTTGCGGTACCATCATCAACCAGCCGCTTAAGTTCTTCGGTGCCACGTAACCCGCCAACAAAGTCGATATTCTTGTCTTGGCGTGGGTCTCCGATTGAAAAAAGTGGAGCCAAAATACGTTCCTGCAATAAGCTGACATCCAATGCTTCCACCGGGTCGCAGGGTGGAGGGGTACTTTTAAGTAGCAGCAACTCATACCATCTGCCGCCGATATACATGCAGACGTTCCCCCTACAGCTAGGAGATGGGTGTTTAGTCTCAGACATCTGAAATCTCTTTGTAAGCGTTTCAAACAGCGCTTCGGGATCCACGGGAGTTCTTTTTACGATTCGATTATACGGTAAAATTTTAAGCTGATTATGGGGAAAGGTAACCGAGAGGAAGAAGTTATAAGCTTCATCTCCTTGATGCCCTGGGTTCTCAGATCGCAGTTTGGCGCGGCAACTTGAAGCTGCGGCGGCGCGATGGTGTCCATCTGCTATGTAAAGGCATGGCAATCTAAGAAATGCGGCCCTAATAGCTTCAAGCTCTTTTACTCTCCAAATAGTGTGACGGATGCCATCATCAGCCTCGAATTTATAGAGGGGATCTCCTGCGGTTTCCGCCATAAGCAGAGAAGTTAGAGTTTCATCATTGCGGTAGGTCAAAAACACCGGCTCGGTATGTGCTCCGCATGTTGTGATATGCTGGATGCGATCCTGCTCCTTCTCCACGCGAGTTTTCTCGTGTAGTTTGATAAGGCCTTGGTCGTAATCATCAACTGAAGTAAGGCCGGCCAGCCCGGTTTGAACTTGGTCCCCCATTTGTAGTTGATAAACATAGAGCGCCGGTTCTGGGTCCTGTATCAAAATCTTCTTGGTAATGAAGGACGTAAGATTTTTCGCGGCAAGCTTATACACCTCTGGGCTATAAGGGTCGTGGCTTGGATCTAAGTCTATTTCAGGACGTATTACCCTTAAGTAACTGTACTGATTGTTGCCCGCCAGAAGCTTTGCTTCAGTGGTGTTTATAACGTCATAAGGTACGCAGGCCAGCTGTGAGGCTAGGTCGGGGTGCGGTCGAAAAGCGCGGAAAGGCATTATGGTTGTCATAGCGCGGAGAGGATACAACAAGAACAAGTGCAGGACCAAATCCTTGGTGGCACCATTAGGGGGGGGCTGATAGAAAAGTGTTTGGTATCCGTTCATATGAACATTACTTTCTTCGGAGAAAGTGAAATTTTACCGCCCAGGGTGAAAACAAAAATCACATGATTAATTGAGTAATCAATTCCATACGTGGACGGATACAGTGTTTGAATAGAAGGGGAAAGATGTTAACTAAGTGAGGCAGCCTGATACCGTATATTAAGTGAACCGTAGAGGCTATTTGGGGCTTTCCCCGGAATCAAGGGGCGTGTATCAGTTACTATGAAACAGCTCTACATAACCCGCTTTAGGAGAAGATAATGCACTTTGAAAGATCTGCTGGGGTTTTGTTGCATGTGACATCACTTCCGGGCGCTTGCGGCATCGGGGATTTGGGGTCGGGGGCGTACCGTTTTGTGGATTGGCTAGCGGAGGCCGGCCAAAGCTGGTGGCAGATCCTCCCTCTGGGTTTACCTGGAGAGAAGGATGCTAATATCCCGTACTACCCGCAGTCTTCTTGGGCTGGCTCGCCCCTGTATGTGAGCTTTGAGGAACTGGTTAAGGCTGGGGATCTGACGGCTCAGGAACTTCGCGGCGCTAAAGTAGCCCACGGGTCTAAGATCAGATACGCCGGAGTCAAGGCTGTTCGGCGCAGGCTGCTGGCCAAAGCAGCGAAGCGTTTTTTTGATAGGCAGGATGATCGTGAGATAGCGGACTACAAAAGATTTTGTCGCCAGGAAAGCTACTGGCTTGAGGATTGGGCGCTTTTTACGGCTGCTAAAAAACATTTCCCCGGAAAATCTTGGTGGCAGTGGCCGGGGGCGCTTGCGCAGCATGAGGCGGGAGCTCTTAAGACATACAGGCGTGAATTAGCGGAGTTAATCGCAGTGGAGAAGTACATTCAATTCCGCTTTTTTGAGCAGTGGGATTGCCTGAGAAGCTACGCAAAAAAGAAAGCAGTGCGTCTAATCGGAGATGTGCCGGTTTATTGCGCGCACGATAGCGCTGATATTTGGGCTAACCGCAACATGTTTAAAGTCGACCGTAAGGGCAGGGCTTTAAAAGTTGGAGGAGTGCCTCCGGACTACTTTTCTAAAACTGGGCAGTTGTGGGGTAATCCGGTGTATAACTGGCCGGCTAACCGTGCGGATCGCTACCGCTGGTGGATAGCCCGTTTGAGGGGGTTGCTGCGCACGGTAGATGTAGTGCGAGTTGACCATTTCTTAGGCTTCAATCGTTATTATGAGATTCCAGCCCGTGCCAAGACGGCCATAAACGGCCGCTGGGTGAAGGGTCCCGGGGACGATCTGTTTAAAGCAATTTATCGTGAGCTTGGAGATGTGCCTTTTATCGCCGAGGATTTGGGCGTAATTACGCCGGCGGTGATTGCGCTGCGTGATCGCTGGCAATTACCTGGAATGAGAGTTTTGCAGTTTGCCTTCGGGGGGGATCCTAGGAAGAATGAGCACCTGCCGATTTGGCACACCCCTCACAGCGTTGTGTATCCGGGCACTCACGACAATGATACCTGCGTAGGTTGGTACAAGCATGCGAGTCCGCAGGAAAAAGAGGCGTTTCGGCGTTATGTTGGTAGTGATGGGCGCAGACCACACTTAGACATGATGCGGTTGGCGCTTGCTTCAGTGGCAAATTTGGCGGTGGTAGCGATGCAGGACGTGCTGGGGTTGGATTCCTCCGCGCGGCTTAATACTCCGGGAGTTCTGAAAGACAACTTCAATTACCTCTGGAAGCTTGTGCCGAAGCAGCTTTCGAAAGAATCGGCCAGGAGGTTACGGGAGTTAACCGCCACCTATGGAAGATTGGCGAAGTAGGGTTCGTTTAATAGTTCTTGGGTTCACCCTCACCGGCTACTACGAATAAGCGTAAACGGAGAAGTGTTTAATCCAGATATCTGGGTTAGGTGGTCCTCCAAGAGTGTTGTGCCCGAAAGCGCTTAAGAGTACAACAACAAGAGCTGCAAA
>JAAYZI010000001.1 GCA_012514925.1 Deltaproteobacteria bacterium
CGGAAAACTAGTGGTCAACGTGGGAGACCAAAGTACCACAGTGCCGGTGCCTTCTGACAAGGGGCTGCTACGCGGACTAGAACCAGGGGGGCTACTCGCGCCTGGAGAAGCGGAGCTGTATCCGTTCGCATGAATATTAAGTTTAGGGATTACGTACCAGTGCAAACCTTAGACGAGGTGATTTTAGAGAGCATCTCCGACGGGGTCTTCTCGGTCGATGAAAAGTGGCGCGTTAGCTTTTTTAACCGCGCAGCTGAAGAGATTACTGGTATTCCCAGAGAAGAAGCGCTTGGCCGATTATGTTCAGAAGTATTCCGCTCCAGCATGTGCGAGGCCGATTGCGCCCTGAGGCAGACCATAAAAAACGGGAAACCGATTATTGGAAAAAGCTGCTACATCATCGACGCCACCGGCCGCCGTATCCCAATCAGCGTGTCAACTGCGGTACTGCGAAACAATCAGGGCAAGGTGATAGGTGGCGCGGAAACATTCCGAGACCTTAGCGAGATCGAAGCTCTGCGCCATGAACTTGAGGGGCGGGTACAGATCGGAGATATTGTAAGCCATAGCCCACTCATGCAGCGAGTATGCGAAGTGTTGCCGGCAATCGCCGCCAGCCCCAGCACGGTTTTAATTACCGGCCAGACTGGAACCGGTAAGGAACTGATGGCGCGCAGCATTCATACCCTTAGCCCACGCAGTAATGGTCCATTTGTAGCAGTTAACTGCGGCGCTCTACCCGACACCCTACTCGAGTCTGAATTTTTCGGCTACCGGGCTGGAGCCTTTACAGGCGCCGTTAAGGACAAGCCAGGACGCTTCGCTCTGGCTGCCGGTGGAACACTCTTCTTGGATGAAATTGGCGAGATCAGTGCGGCTCTACAGATTCGCCTTTTACGGGTCTTGCAAGAGCGTGTATTTGAACCGCTTGGCGCCACGCGTTCTGAGACCGCAGATGTACGCATAATTGCCGCCACCAACAAAGATTTAAGCGAAGAGGTGCGCGCCGGCAGATTCCGGGAAGATCTCTATTACCGCATCAATGTGGTGCACTTGGAACTACCTCCACTTGAAAAACGGCGCGAAGATATTCCAATTTTAGCGCGGCATTTTATTAACCGTTTTAATCTTCTGCAAAATAAAGATGTCAAAGGGCTAAGCGCTGAAGCCCTATCTTTGTTGATGGCCTACTCTTGGCCCGGCAACATCCGTGAACTTGAAAATGTGATCGAGCGCTCATTTGTCCTATGCCAAAAGGGATTGATTGAACTGAAGCACCTTCCCAAAGAGCTGATCGATGGCCGAGAGGGGTACGTGGAACTCAATATGCGCGCTACCCGCAGAGCCAGCGAGGAAGATGCAATCATGCTGGCGCTAAAGAAAAACAACTTTAATCGAATGGCCGCCGCTAAGGAGCTAGGCATTCACAAGAGCACCCTATTTCGCAAGATTAGAAAACTTGGCATTAGACTGCCTGACAAACCCAAACGAAAAAAAGCTTCCACGTAGTCGCATAATTGCGCCTATATTTGCTAGAAAGTTGCATGTTTGCGACCTATTAATTCCACCATATCTCATTACGTCTCTCAAAAAGTGTTGATTTTCGGGGCATTACCTTAATCACATCAGATCTGCGACTGATGGCACATATCTTGCTATGTATGTTACATTGGTAACTGAAAAGTATGAAAGCTGCATTCGCCGTACATAATGGTAGACTCGCCCCTGTGTTCGACACTGCGCGTAAGCTTTGCGTAGTAGAGGCCGAAGGGGGTCGTATCATCTCTGAGAAGATGTACGGACTTTCGGAAGAGTCACCGTTTCGTCGGGCGGAGCAGCTGGCCGCGTTGCACATTGACTTACTAGTGTGCGGTGCGATTTCGAGAATGCTGCAGAACTTGATTGAAGCTTATGGAGTGAAGTTAAAGCCTTTTATCGCTGGAGAACTGAGCGAAGTGATCCAAGCCTGGCTTGCAGGCACGCTTGACCATGAACACTTCATGATGCCTGGGTGCTGCGGCAGAAGGCGGCGTGGCCGCAGAGATGGTACAGGGAGACGCCGCAGACGCCAAGGGAAAATATTTTAACTACAGGAGGAAGGAAGATGCCAAGAGGAGATGGGACAGGACCGATGGGAGCAGGAAGAATGAGAGGGCGCAGGGCCGGATATTGCGCAGGCTTTGAAACGCCGGGCTACATTAGTGCAGGCCGAGGGTGGCGGAGAGGATTGCAAAGAGGCTTTTCTCCTGTCAGTCGCCCAGAGCCACAACACCCGGATACTCAATCAGGTACTCAAGCGGATACTCAGACAGAGATAGGAGCCCTTAAACAGCTAGCGCAGGGCCTGCGCTTTAAGTTGGAAGAGCTAACTCGCCGCATTGAGAGTTTGTAGTTTGTGTGTACCAAATTTAAATCCATCAAGGAGGAATAATAAATGGAAGAGAACACAAAGCTGCCACTTATTGGAGAGAAGGCTCCTTCGTTTCAAGCAGAGACGACTCAGGGGTTAATCAATTTCCCGGATGACTTCAAGGGGAGTTGGGTTGTTTTTTTCTCCCACCCGGCTGATTTTACACCGGTTTGCACGACTGAGTTTATGACTTTTGCCTCGATGCAACCGGAGTTTGAAAAGCTGAACTGCAAACTCTTAGGGCTTTCGATTGACAGCACCTACAGCCACATCGCCTGGTTGCGCACTATCAAAGAGAAGATTGAGTACCGGAACATGAAGGGGGTTGAAGTAACTTTTCCGGTCATCAGCGATCTTACCATGGAGGTCTCCAAAGCGTTTGGCATGTTGCAGCCAGCAGCCAGCAACACCCAAGCAGTGCGCGCAGTTTTTATCATTGACCCCGAGGCAGTGGTGCGGGCAATCCTCTATTATCCACTTAGCAACGGACGCAATATGGAGGAGATCAAGCGGCTGCTCATCGCCATGCAGCTTTCCGACAAACATGGAGTAGCCACCCCCGCCGACTGGCAGCCGGGAGACGAGGTAATCGTTCCGCCTCCAGGCTCATGCGGCGCGGCTAAGGATCGTATGGAAGAGCGAGCTGAGGATGTGCGCTGCCTTGATTGGTTTATATGCCTGAAAAAATGCCCAAAGTAAGGTAGCTCAAGCGGGTCTCGTAAGAGACTCGCATTCCGGCCGTATATTGTTTACTTGCAGAGAGAGAAAAAATGAAAATAGCTTTTAGCACATCGGGAGATAACTTAGATGCTCCCTTGTACCCCCGCTTCGGACGTACGCCTAAGTTTTTGATGTACGACTTAGAGAGCAAAACTTTTGAATTAGTAGATAATACACAGAACTTAAACGCCGCACAGGGCGCTGGGATTCAAGCCGCTCAGACGGTGTCTCGCGCCGGCGCAGGAGCGGTGGTGACCGGGCACTGCGGACCGAAAGCTTTTCGGGTTCTTGCGGAGGCCGACATTGAAGTTTACAACACTGAGGCAGCCACAGTCGCCGAAGCCTTAACACTCTACCAGACCGGAAAACTTGTTCGCGCTGAAGCGTCTGATGTGGAAGGGCATTGGGCATGAAGTTGCTCTGTGTTGAACATATTAGGAAGCCACCGGTCTCTTACACCGACACGTTTGAGTTTGCAAAGCTTGCCACTTACCCGGCATAAACATGATCATCACAGTAGCATCAGGCAAGGGCGGTACCGGGAAAACTACGCTGGCTGTAAATCTTGCCGCGGTTATGGAGAATCCGGTGGTACTTCTGGACTGTGATGTTGAGGAGCCTAACGCACAACTTTTCTTAAACGGAGCTTCCAACCAAGAAGAAGATTTGGTGCACCTACTCATCCCCGAAGTAGACGCCACGCACTGTACCGGCTGTGGAGAATGTGCACAGTTTTGCCGGTACGGAGCAATTGCCGTACCGAGGGCCACGGCTATCGTCTTCCCCGAACTTTGCCACGGCTGCGGCGGCTGCAAGCTGGTTTGTCCTAGCGGGGCGATCTGCGAGGTTGAAAGACGCATCGGCAAGATTGAAACCTTCACTCGAAATGGAATCATACTTCATGAAGGACGCCTCGATATCGGCGTGGCCATGGCTCCTCCCTTGATTAGAGCCCTGAAAACGCGCATCCGTAAAGACTATACAGTTATAATCGATGCACCTCCAGGAACTTCCTGCCCGGTGATTGCAGCCTTGCGCGGGTCGGACTTTGCAGTGCTGGTGACCGAACCCACTCCCTTCGGACTACATGACTTAAAGCTTGCAGTCGAAGCAGTGCGCGAGCTTGAGCTGCCCTTTGGGGTGGTAGTTAACCGCATGGGAATTGGAGATGAACGTGTACATACTTTCTGCCAGGAAGAAAAGATTCCAATTTTAGCTGAGATTCCCGACGACCGGAATATCGCCGAAGCATACTCAAGAGGAGCGCTCTTGAGCGAGGCATTACCTGAATATCGACCCATATTTTCCAATTTATTAAAAAGGATTCTCCAAAACGGAACATTCGGTAAGGCAGAGGACAGCGAAAAGCCATGAGTAAAGAAATTGTAATTATTAGCGGCAAGGGTGGCACGGGTAAGACCAGCGTGACAGCTTCATTTGCCGTTTTAACCGAACAGGCTGTAATTGCAGACTGCGACGTAGATGCGGCTGATTTGCATCTATTACTTTCTCCAAAAGTGATGCAGCGAAACGACTTTAAATCCGGATACGAAGCCATAATACGAGAGGCTGATTGCACTGGCTGCGGGGCATGCATGGCTCACTGCCGCTTCGACGCTGTCTTTCCCACAGGTGAGAAGGACAGCGCAGAGAAGCTTAGCCCCGCCTGCAAAAGCTCTTGCCACTTAGGTACTGATGCAGCGACGGACGTTAACCGTCCAAGAAAGTACCAAATTGATCTGATCGCTTGCGAAGGCTGCGGAGTTTGCGCGCAAGTATGCCCGGTCAAAGCTATTGATATGCAGGAGTGCGTATGCGGAGAGTGGATGCTCTCTGAAACTCGTTGCGGGCCAATGGTACATGCACGCTTAGGTATCGCCGCAGAGAATTCCGGAAAACTGGTCTCGGTGGTGCGCAGCGAAGCGCGGCGTGCGGCCAAAGAGGGAGGCAAGAATCTCATCATCGTAGATGGCCCTCCAGGAATCGGCTGCCCAGTAATAGCATCTCTTAGCGGTGCTGACCTAGCGGTCATTGTAACTGAGCCTTCCACCGCCGGGGAACATGACTTTGAAAGGGTGCTCGCGCTTACCAAGCACTTCAATCTCCCAACCGCAATCTGCATAAATAAATGGGACATCAATCCCACCCTGACTGAGCGTATCGAAGCGCGAGCTCGCACGGCCGGAGCAGAGGTAGCTGGCCGCATCCGCTATGACGCGGCCGTTACGGCGGCGCAACTCCAAGCAAAGGCCGTCGTAGAAACTACGGCTGCAGCTGGCGCGGATATAAGAGAGATCTGGAAGTTTGTAATGTCAATGCAAATGGGGACAGGGTCTCCTCTCCCCATTCTTAATAGATAGAAGGAGTATAGGTATGAAAATAGCTGTTCCTGTTGCGGACGGAAAGTTGTGCATGCACTTTGGTCACTGCCAGCAATTTGCGATCTTAGAGACCGATGGACCCCAAGGAAAAATTATCAAGCGAGAAGATCTAGATCCTCCGCCACATGAACCGGGAGTGCTGCCTCGCTGGCTTGTGCAACTAGGAGTAAAGTGCGTAATCGCGGGAGGCATGGGTCAACGCGCTCAACAGCTTTTTGCCGAACATGGAGTTGAAGTGAAAGTCGGTGCTCCTGCTCAAACCCCAGAACAGCTAGTGCAAGATTACCTTGCCGGGAAACTGACACTTGGAGCTAACATATGTGATCATTAGCGCGGATGTTTCGCTAGATTTCGCCGTGGTCTGTAACGTTTGTTGATGCAGCCCATAAGAACGTTTTTCTCCAAAAGCACGAAGATCCATTCGTCCTTAACACGGAAACGGGCGTTACGCGGAGCGTCTTTACCAAGGTAAGCCATAACTTGGCGACGCTCTGCGCGCTCCGTACCGGCAATTATGAACGATATCTTGTTTAAACAGTCATAAACCGTAAAGCGGCCTGAAAAGCTCTCGCGCAGAGACGCTGACGCTGGGATCTGATCAATAAACTCCCGTAAAGCGCGAAAATGTAACATTATGCGTTCATGCTTTAACTGTACGGCACCGATATAACGGCTACGCTTTTTCGGCAGCTCAAGCGCTCCGATCTGACGGCCGCGCGAGATGCGTCCTAATGCCTCCACTTCCTCCTGCAAAAGGCGCGCATAATTTTTTCCGCGAAGTTCATAACAATCCAAAAGAACCTCTCCCTTAGCGGTTACTAATATAAGCGAGCCTAGCCTAAAATATTTAAGGGCGCTTTTGCTCCTGTGCTTGGCGGGGATTAAAAGCGTCTCTTTTTCACCTATGGGTTGAACCCTGCTCAGCACCCGGATTAGCGTCCTCAAAGATTCGCGCATGGAGCTTGCGGCCTCAGGATTCCTCTCCAATAGCTTTATCGAACCGCGCGCCAGATCTGCAAAGTCCTTAAGCGCTTGGGTTGGCACCAACAAACTTTTCTTTTTAAAGGGCAGCTTAAACTCAGCCCCAAGCGGCTTGTGAATAACCTCTACATTCTTTTGAGCCGCCAAGAATGGATCCCGAGGATGTAAATACTCCCGGGTGTCCAGCAAGCTTCCAAGGTAAAAAGGGAGATTGTAGCTCTGCGGCTGCTCGATGTGGCATTTGATTAAATACCCAAGCAGACATTGCTTCCCCTCTACCAAATAAAATTTTTGTGGTTGAGGTGACTCAAAAAGCCGCTTTACGCACTTCTCCGTGCTCTTGGTAACTTCCCCACCGGTATGTTTCTTTAACCAATCCTGATAGCTCTCAACCACACGGCTAAAGCCTGATTCCTCTACAAAAACTCCATTGGGAGTTATGCGGATATGATTTTGCAGCTCCTGCCGCGACAAATACTCACCGATGACGCCAACAAAAAGATGTACAGAATCCCGACGCCCCCCTTCCCCCTCATTATGCTTTAGAGCTTCTTGGCCTGAATCACCACCCTGCGGATGTTTATTAGTTTGCGTCATACAAGCTCCCTCTATTCACGGAATTAAGCATCCTTGGGCGAGCCATCTCCTGTCAAGCGTTTTACAACCTTGGCGTATAAAGCGCCGGCAGGCTTATTGTCAGGAAAGAAACAAATCTCTTCCTTTAGCGCCTTGGCGGCTGCGACCAGATCCTTCTTCTTAATGTGGAACAACGCTCTTACATATTCC
>JAAYZI010000125.1 GCA_012514925.1 Deltaproteobacteria bacterium
CAAAGGAAACTTCCCCGACAACCCGTACTGCCAATCCAGGCCCGGGAAAAGGTTGACGACCGATGATCGTATCGGGAAGGCCTAAATCACGCCCAATCCGGCGCACTTCATCCTTAAAAAGCTCGCGCAAGGGCTCAATTAACGCCAGCTGCATAGTCTCCGGCAGCCCTCCCACATTGTGATGGCTTTTAATCGTAGCGGATGGGCCCTTTACCGACACACTTTCTATTACATCAGGATATACAGTTCCTTGAACCAGGTGAGTCGTGTGAGGTACCTTAGCAGCCTCCTCCTCGAAAACTTCGATAAAGACCCTACCGATAATTTTTCGCTTTTGCTCCGGAGCGGTAACACCCTTTAGCGCGTCAAGAAAGCGTCCAGCTGCATCAACTACCCGTATGTTTAAGCCCAACCCCTCAAACCCCAATCCACGCAAAACCTCCTCGACCTCGTTTTTTCTGAGCAAACCATTGTTCACAAAGATGCAGTGGAGGCGGCTGCCAATCGCGCGATGCACCAAACACGCCGCCACGGCAGAATCCACTCCCCCGCTTAAGCCACACACAACACTGCTCTGTGGTGCCACAATCTCTGAAATTCGGCGTGTGTTTGTGTCGATAAAATTGGCTGGATTCCAATCGGGTTTGCAGCCCGCAATTCCATACAGAAAGTTTGCTAAAACCTCCTGGCCGCGCTCTGTGTGCACAACCTCGGGGTGAAACTGCAGTCCGTAAATCTGTCGCCGAGGGTCTCCCATGGCGGCAACCGGCAAGTCACTGCTCTTTGCCAAAACTACAAATCCTTCCGGCGCAGTTTGCACATGGTCTCCATGACTCATCCAAACGCTGATTTTTTGATCTGAAGTGAAGCCCTCAAACAGGGGACTCTGCTCAGGAACTTCCAAGAGGGCATGACCGTACTCCCTTAACGATCCGCTACCGAGCTTTCCTCCCAAGCAGTGTGCAATTAGCTGCATGCCGTAACAGATTCCTAAAATTGGCACGCCGATTTCAAGCCAAGCAGGGTCAAAAGCAGGCGCGTCGGGGTCTTTAACGCTAGCAGGGCCACCGGAGAGAATCAGGGCTTTCGGCTTTGGAGCTGAACCACACGGCGGCTTGATGGTGCACGGCTTAATCTCACTGTAAACCTGAAGTTCCCGCACACTCCGCGCAATTAGCTGGGTGTACTGTGAGCCGAAATCGAGTACTAAAACTGAATCATGCATAAGATAAGAATCCACACTGACAAACCCTTTTTCTCGGGAGATATAGCGTGGTTTTCACCCTGTAACAACCTAACCTGCATATTTCATAAAGACACCGTAACATGGTGATATGTATCTGAATTTAGCCCTACGTTATTCGTTCACATGAATATTAAGTTGTGGAATTACAGTCTGTTACCAGTGCAATCATCAAGGAAAAATCGGTACCCAAAAAAAATTGCATAGGTTCGTTCTTAGATACCTTCCAAATAGTGTCTGCCACTCTCCGTTTTGATTCTCTAACTCGGCTGTGCTCCGCACAGAGAAGTGTTATATCAGCCTTAGAGAATTTAGGGTCGGGGTTTTGCTATGCATATTCTAAGAATATTTGCGGTTTTGGTCTTGGCTTGCGGTATGCCGTTTAGCGGCGTCTATGGTCAATTTCTACAGACGTCACCGGGCGTTTTCCAAAGTCCAAATGGCTCTGAGAAGCTAGTGGTTTCTTACTCGAAACCCGGAATATTTGTTATAACCGGGAAAGCTTTGGACTTGCAGATCTTCAACCCGGCTCACCTAAAAAAACAGGACCACAAACACGTCTTTATAGAGTACGATGTTCAGTCCACCAGGTACTCGGCATTATGGATAGGCGACAAGCAGTATAAGATCAAAGGTAATTTCACTTTGGAAATGGGTGGTGCCCGTATCGCAGTAGACAATAACAACCCCTATCTTTCAATTGTTGCAGATAAAGATTCCAACATTATCGGTTTTCGCGGTCTTGAATCGGTTGTTAACATGCACGGTGAAGCGGCGGTGGCCTTGTTAGAAGCTAATCAATTTAATCAGCCGAATACGGCGATTGCCCCCTACTCTTGGGAACGCGGCCAGCTTAAATTGGGGGGAGCAGCCCTGAAGCGCCCTTCGCTGGGGCTAAATATTGTTCCGGAACGTAATCCTTGTCTCGCTAAGTCAAGGGTCGTTTACCTCACCACTGCAGAAGTTAATAAATTGCAGCAGAGCAGCGCCGAGGAGAGGGTGAAAAAATTTGATCGGAAATTAAAGGAGCAGTTGTACCGAAATCCGCTCGAAAATCTTCTCCTGGTGCGTATCCGCAAGGATTCAATTGTAGCCCTAGACTACAAGGATGGTTCCGTGATGATTATCAAGCCACTTAAACACAAATACGCAGAGGCGGTCGTTTGCATTGCAAATGAAGCACAGCTGTAATACCAAAATCCTCCATCCAAGCGGAGCCGCTTTGAGTGACCATCCACGCGGGGAATAGACCATGCAACTTTTGTTTTAAGCCTCTCGGTGGTGGCACGGAATTAAATTTACTTTCTCCGGAGAAAGTAAATATGGCAGTCGCATATAAAACGTAAGGTCATCCAATCTAGTACAACCTAAATATTGGCCTTGTCGCATATACTTATCTCGCGCAAAGGGTTGGCAAATTAAACTAG
>JAAYZI010000126.1 GCA_012514925.1 Deltaproteobacteria bacterium
CAACAGGCATTGACGCTTCTTGACCAGGGGAACTTCGATATTGTGGTGTGTGACCAGCGCCTTCCTGGAAGTGATGGAATTTCATTTATTAAGCTCTGCCGCGAGAGGGATCCGAATTTGGCGGTGATTCTTATGACCGGCTTTGGCAGCTCGGAGCTGGTGATTGAAGCCATGCGCGCGGGCGCATATGATTATCTTTCAAAGCCTTTCACTGTCGAAGAACTGATCCTGGCGCTTCGCAAGGTTGAGGAGCGCGAGCGCCTTCGCGCTGAAAACGAAGTGATGCAGTCGACGGTCGAGCGGAAGTACAACTTTTCTAATATCATTGCGCGTAGCCAAGCGCTTTTAGATATTTTTGACATCATCAAGCGTATTGCCAGTTTTAATACGACGGTACTGATAAAGGGTGAGTCGGGCACTGGCAAAGAGCTTTTGGCCAGGGCTTTGCATTATAATTCTCCGCGGCGCATGAAGCCTTTTGTGGCTATAAATTGCGGCGCGATTCCGGAGAATTTAATGGAATCAGAGCTGTTTGGGCATGTTAAAGGTGCCTTTACGGATGCGGTACGGGACAAGGTTGGGCTCCTTGAAGAAGCCAATCATGGTACGGTTTTTCTTGATGAGATCGGTGAGATGCCCCCTCATCTGCAAGTTAAGCTGCTGCGAGTCTTACAGCAACGCCAGATTCAACGCGTGGGAGACGAAAAGCTTAGAGACATCGATGTGCGTATTATTGCCGCGACTTTAAGGGATTTGGAACAGGATGTAAGAGATGGACGTTTTCGAGATGATCTGCTGTACCGTTTGAATGTTATTTCGATAGATGTCCCGCCTTTGCGTGAGCGTACGGAAGACATTCCGGTTCTCGTCGAGCACTTTCTTAGAAAGCATAATAGGCGGTTACGTTTGAATATCCGAAAGGTCGAACCGGAAGCGATGAAGTGCCTGCTTAATTACCACTGGCGTGGGAATGTGCGCGAGCTTGAAAACTGCATCGAACGCGCGTTGGTCTTAGCGGATGAAAATACAATTACGATAGACACCCTGCCGGAAGCCGTGCGTGCTTGCGCCGGTAAGCAGACGCTGGGGACTTTACCTAAGGTTGATGAGACCAATTTAAGCATAAAACAGCGGGTGCGCGCTTTGGAGCAGGAGTTGATCCTAAAAGCCCTGCAAAAGACGAATAATAACCGCACCCATGCCGCCAAGATCCTGGAGATCAGTCACCGCGCCCTACTCTACAAGATCAAGGAGTACGGCCTGGAGAGCAGCGTTAAGAAATAACTCCGGTGGCTTTGTGTACCGCTCAATTTTCCTCGGCGCAGCAGAAACCTGGTGAAATACCCGAGTTAGGTTGCCGCTTCGTTGCTAAATTGGTAAAAAAGTCAGAGCGCTGAGAATGTAAGCCATTAACCGGCGTAATGTCTTTACTGCGGGTTACGCAATTTCTAAACAACCTAAATTTGGAGCAGCCCTGATGAAATCTGACTTCTGGATAAAAACTGCAGCTGTGTTGGTAATGCTGGCTGTATCCTTCCTGCCAGGCTGTAAGCGCACAGATTCGGCCCCGGATTTAAACGATAAAAATGTAGTCGTTATTTTGGTTGATACGTTGAGGGCTGACCACCTTCCTTTTTACGGCTATCCAGTCAATACCGCGCCTTTCCTTAATCAGATTGCGCAAAAGGGGGTAATCTTTGATCGAGCTTTTTCAGCATCTTCTTATACGGCGCCATCAACTGCTTCAATTTTTACGGGAGTCTATCCCTCTCAGCATGGCGTGATTACCGGAATGCGGGCATATAAAGGATTAAAGAAGGATCATCAGGAAGTAATTCTGAATCGGATACCAGAGGGGTTGGAGACCCTTCCCCAGGTTTTCAAGAAGGCCGGGTATAAAACGTACGGTATCGCCGATAATCTCAACATCTGTAAAGAAATGGGGTTCGACAAAGGCTTTGATAAGTTTGAGAACTTCAGTCAGAAGACCGCGGCAGTTGTGAACGACACGCTTGCTTCCTGGGCGGATGAAATCAAGTCCGGCGGCAAGTACTTTATGTACATACACTACATGGACCCGCATGCTCCCTATCGCAAAAGGGACCCCTGGTATAAACCTTCTGAAAATAAACGTGAGTCCACCATCAACGCTTATAACAGTGAAATCAGCTTCGTGGACGAGAAGATTAAGGAGATGTTTGAGCTTTTTGGATGGGAGAAAAATGCGATTGTGGTGTTGTTGGCAGACCACGGAGAGGAATTTTGGGAGCATGGAAGAAAAGGCCATGCAAAGACGCTCTATCGCGAGGTTTTACATGTGCCCTTTACTTTTTACTATTCCGGTTTGCGACCTAGGCGGGTGTCGACGGAGGTCGGCGTAACGAGCCTTTTGCCCACTCTTGCGGAGCTTTTACAGCTGCAGGTCAGTCCGGTATGGCAGGGGCTAAGTTTGACGCCGCTACTGTTGGAGGGCAAAGATATTCCCCCAGAAGATTTACATGCGCAGCTTCTCAAGCGGCCGGGGCAAAAAGGTCCGGCTTTACGATCGGTTATTGCGCAGGGTTGGCATTTTATTTCGACCACTGCGGTAGGTGCCGGAGTGAAGCATGAACTTTTTAATCTTGAAAATGATTTTGCTGAAAAGAACAGTGTGGCGGCATCTTCAAAAACAATAGTGGCAGAGCTGCAAAGCAAGATTGACGCTCTAAAGGATAATGTAACCGATATCCCTAAGGAGGAGGTCAAGATGGAGATCGACAAAGATACCATTCGGCAATTGAAGACTTTGGGGTATATGGAGTAAGCTTCGGAGTTAGGTTTAGCAAGTTGCAAGGAGGCGCCATGGCAAGGGGTGTGCGCACGGTGGTTGTGCTGATTCTAATGATGGGAGTTTCTATAGCCGATGCTGAAGTATATAAGTGGCAGGACAGCAATGGAGTGGTACACTATTCTAGTAAGCCCACATCGCAGGAGGCTAAGCCTGCCACCCTGCCTAAGATTACTCGCGCCGATGTTGGTATTCCTTCGAGCGGGCTAGTTTCCTGTGCCAAGCATGGTGGTATTGATTGTCAGGCTGGGCCTGACATGGACGGATCGGTGATCTGCATGGATGGTTTTACTGGGGCGACCACACGGTACCGCTTCCATTGCAGCACCCCCAAGCTTTCAATTTCAGAGGTCTCGGATAAAACTCCGGAAGGCACCTATAAAGTCGTACTTAGAAACGCAAAGGCAGTTAAGGCCAATCAAGTCTCGCTGTTTTTTGAGCGTCCGGATGGTAAAGAGGTACCCTTAAATGGCCCGGCGGAGGTAGAACCGTTCGGAGCGGCGGAGTACGTTTTAGACAAAGTTGACGCCGAAGGCTTGTCCTCCAAGCCCACTATCGCCAACTTGAGGTTTACCTGTTCAAATTGTCCTTAGTAGAGCTGTCGAAGGGCGTGGTGGCGATTCACGTACGGAATTGATTACACAAAATCAGCCGCCCCCGATTAAGGGGTGACCACTCACATGAATATTAAGTTAAGGATTACAATGTGTTACCAGTGTAGCCCACATGAATATTACTTTCTCTGGAGAAAGTGAATTTAACTCCGCGCCGAAGTGAAATTTTACTGCTCAGGCTGAAAACGAAATTGCATGATCAATTCCACGCGTAAGCGGTTACAGGATACCTTCAGGGAATCCCAGCGGTTACGTGGCTAAGGGACGTAATTTGAACGATTCTTTAGATCCAGGTAAGATTTGGCCTCCTGGCGAAAACCGGGATTTATGTGAGGGTGTTTACCCAGAAAGTCCGGAGGGAGAGTATACCGGTTCCAGCTTGGATTATTTCCATGCTTTTTGAGCGTGGTTCATTTGAGGCTTAGCTAAGTGCGAGTGCGGCTGACACAGATCGTGGATTTTTGGGTGGGAGTGCCGCTTTGCTTTTTGCTTGCCTGTCTAAGAGGCGTACTTAAGCCTTTCCGTTCAAAGTCACGACCTGTGCCAAAGCGCGTACTCTTCTTGGAGATCAGCGAAATGGGAAGCGCCATCATCGCTTATTCCTCAATCGCGCACCTAAAAGAGCAGCTTCAGACAGAAGAACTTTTCTTTCTGATATTTGAAAAAAATCGTGAAAGTGTGGAGCTGCTAGGGTTAATACCCCCACAGAACATCATTGGACTTTCTGATCGCTCTTTTTTAGCGTTTACCTTTGGTGTGCTAAAAGCTCTGGTAAAGGTGCGCCGTTTAAAAATCGATAGCGCCATTGATCTAGAGCTGTTCTCTCGTTTTACGGCGATATTCAGCTTACTGTGTGGAGCCAAGAACAGAGTCGGTTTTAGCAATTATACCGCAGAGGGGTTGTACCGAGGGTCGTTTCTCACGCATCCAGTTTTTTACAATCCGCACCAACATATGGCGCTTAATTTTTTAGCGCTGGTCGAGTCCCTGGTGGTTCCGGCAGAGGAAAGGCCGCTACTTAAGCGGAATGTAGGAGTTTTGGTGAGAGACTTGCCGCGATTTGAGCCTTCCACAGAGGAGAAACAACGGCTGGAGTCCCTTTTAAAGTCTATTAATCCCGAGTTTTCTACGAGCAGGCAGCTGATAGTGATAAATCCCGATCCGGGCGAAGCCTTGCCAATTAGGGGCTGGCCCTTGGAAAATTTCATTCAGAGCGTCACTCAATTAGCGGCTAGGTTGCCTTATGCCATGTTTGCGGTAATCGGGCTTGAACGCTCTAAACCATACGCCGAGGCAATTGCGGCTGTGCTTACGCCTGACCGTTTCTTGGATCTTTGTGGAAAAACCAAAACTTTGCGTGAGGTGGTGACGTTGTTTAGTTTCAGCCAGCTGCTGATAGGTAACGATAGCGGCCCGGCACATTTTGCGGCGCTGACAGATATTAGAATCATTTCATTGTTCGGCCCGGAGACACCGGCGCTATATGGGCCGCTCTCTTCCATGGCAGTCAACATTTGGGCTGGATACGCCTGTGCCCCGTGCCTCTCTGCCCACAATCATCGCTTTACATGTTGCCGCAACAATAGGTGTTTGCAGGCCATTCCCCCCGAAAAAGTAAGCGCGGTGGCCTTGGAGCTTTTAGGAAGCGGCAGTGCTGCTGTTTCTAAGAGCCGTTTGGATCCAGCTTTGCCTTGAAACACACGGTTATGCCTCGCTTGAGTTCACGTCTGCACTTCGTTTTAGCCCTGGTTTTTGTATTAGCAGCAATGATTTTTGGTTTAGGTTTATTTGAAGCTTCGCTTCGAATGTGGCCAAACCGTTTCTGGCTGGCAGGGTTGTTAGGGACGCTATTTTCACTTCTGATTTTTTGGGGATCTTGGTGGACCATGGCCCCCTGTTTTTTTGACCCCGGAAAGTTTTTTGGGCGGCTGGCTTGGAGCCTGATCGTTTTGACCGTGGTCCTTAGAATTCTTTACATGGGGTTGGTGAATTTAATTCCGGAAGAAGCTTACTATTGGAAGTACGCTCAAAACTTGGATTACGGTTATCTCGATCATCCCCCTTTGGTGGCACTTTCTATTTATGTTGGAGAGCTTGCGGCGGGCACTTCTGAGTTTGGAGTCAGGATTTTGGCGATGTTTTGGTGGAGCGCCGCAGCTTTTTTTATCTATAAGCTTACCGAGCTGATTTATGGGTCTAAAGCTGCGGTAGCTTCGATTTTGCTCTGGTCTTTATTGCCTTTTTACTTTGCCGTTGGTTTCTTCATGTCGCCCGATGCTCCGCTTGTGACGTTTTGGGCGGCTGGCACCTACTTTTTATTTCGGATTTTGGTATTGGGAGAAGTCCGCTTTTGGTGGGTAGCGGGGCTTTGTCTAGGGCTAGGTTTTTTAGGAAAGTATTCGATTGCTCTTTTGGGGTTTTCTGCGGTGGTTTTTATGATAATTGATCCCGCAGCCAGGCGGCAGTTCTTAAGCCCGAGTCCTTATCTGGCGGGGTTGCTGGCTTTGCTCTGTGCGTCGCCGGTGCTTTATTGGAATTGGCAGCATGATTGGGCTTCGTTGGCATTTCAAAGTGTGGGTCGGCTAAATGCAGAGAGTGAATTTTCTCTCCCTAGTTTACTTGCTTTTCTGCTGCTTACGTTAATGCCAGCTGGAGTAATAATTTTTGGCTTCGCTTTTAAACGCTGGAGCTTGGCGTTGTGTGGGTGTGGGGATAAGGCGGCTGGATCCCCTTGTATGCAGCTTTCGCCCTCTATCCATTCCTTCATCGCTGTCTTTACTTTGACGCCCCTGTTTGTTTTTGTGTTTTTTAGTCTAAGCAAAGAGGTAAAAATTAACTGGTTGGGTCCAGTGTTTATTCCGCTGCTTCCGTTGCTTAGCGCTTCACTGGTGGAGGCGTTTGAGGGGCACTCCATTTTTTATAAGCGCATGTGGCGCACGTGGCTGGCTACATTTTTGCTGGTGTTCTTTGGTTTCGGACTTTTCTTTTTGTACATCGGAGTGCGGATTCCTGGCATTCCCTACACCTATAAAATGCATAAGTTTATGGGAGGAAGGGAGTTGGCGCGTAAAGTACTTGAGTTGGAAAATCCCACTTTGGGCAGGAATTCCCAGCCACGAGTAGTGGTGGGAACGGACAAGCATTACCTTGCCAGCCAGCTTGGATTTTATCGTGCGGCGTTGGCTAAGGGAGCGCCTCCTCCTCCGACTCAGGGACGGCATCTTCTGGCGAGATCGAGTTTAATGCATAGCTTTTGGGGGAAGCCCGTGGATTTTAGAGGGCGCGATATGGTGTTGGTTTCGCGTAATCCTGGAGATTTGGGAGATGATCGGCTCCTGGCTTTTTTTCGTAAAGTCGGCCCGCTGGAAAGACTCACCACCGAGCGAAATGGGTACAAGACCTTCGAGCTTTTCTACCGTATCGGTGAAGGGTACCGGCCGCGGATGGATCAAGCTGATGGCTAAACTGTTTGCTCCAGCCACTTTAAGAAGTTCTGTGCGCCAGCGTGTTGTGTGACGTGCGCGACATCAGTCGCCATCCTTTTTATAGCGGCTAGCTCCCTCGGTCTAAGCCCACTGAGATTCGCAGATCCCTTTTCGGCAAATTCTTTGTACAGCACGGAGCTTAACTCCCGTTCTTTAATATAATTCTTCAGGCCGGCACGAAACGAGCGCTGCTCCGGCGGGGCTATTTCCAAGGCAAGTTCAAGCTCCTCGATTGAAAGCTCAGCAGCACGGGCTCTTAAAGGCGCACCGCGATCCCCATCTTTAAGGAAGGCTCTTACTAAGGTTTCAGCGCGCTGGAGTAAGAACGGGTTGATTGTGGCCGATGGGGTTTGAGGTAGCTTAGAGGTCGTTTCAGGCTCGGCTCTCTCCTCTCTCTGGAAATTAATGGAGCTGCGGGTTGGGGCCGCATCCGAGTTCCGGGATCTACGAGCTTGGTCAGCGAAACGGATAGCATCGTAGTATGAACCAGGTTTATTGTGTATAAGGGCGTCGGTAATCATTTTGTTCTCGTTGGGAGAACGTGGCCCTGGTCGGGCCAGCGATATGGCCGCGACGTTTCGAAGCCTCCTAGTGCGCTGGGCTTCCCTGTCTTCTTGCTCGCTTTGGTTTCTCCTTTGGATTTCTCGGTTTCTTTCGGCTACTTTTTTAAAGAAAGCCTGCCTTTCGCCCGCAGGAGTGCGAGGATCTAAATAATAGGCTGTCGGGTTTGCGGCTTTTAGGTGCTCAAGAGGCATATTATCTGCATCAAATTTAAGCATGCCAGCTTCTATTAGTTTTTTTACCCAGGTCCTCTGACTCTGACTTGCGTGTTTGGAGTTTTCGCCCACGTAGCGGTCGTTTCCATCCGGGTGATATCCATTAAGGAACATGCGCGTGTGTTCAGGGTGCCTCTCGAGATGGGTTCTTAACGGCTGCCAGGCTACCCAGCCAAGCGGAGTTCTATCTCGGGTAGGCCCTGCTGCGGGGGGATGTGCGGCGGCTTCCTTGCGGAGATCGTCTCGATTGTTTCCCGGAAGTGTTGGTGCTCGTAAATCTGGAGTTTCTGCCGGTGCTGGAACAGAGGCGTAAACCGAGTCTGGGGAGGTACCCTTCCTCTTGGCAATTTTGGCGCCACCTCTCATATAACCTCCTTCGGACCGATCAGTAAGCGGTCTAAAAACCTAGTAAAATCAGTGTGTGGCCAAGCGCACACAGCTCTTACAGAGGTTATGACGCCAAACTAGAAAGAGGTGGCATGTAAACTGTTATTTTTTGTGTGGCCACCAGCGCCTGTAGCGCCAAACCTCGCGATGCAAAATTCCCAGGCAAAGAAGGAGTATTGCTATTCCCAAGAAGAAATGGGCCAAGTTCGTGCGGACTTTAAGCGTGGTCGCCTGAGATCTTAGATCTTCTGGCTTGGGGTTTACCTTTCCGTTAGTGCCGCTTGCCAGCTTCTCTAAAAAAGCGCGGTTAAATCCTAGTCCTTTTCTTTCTCCAAAAAGCTCCCCGGATATGTCAAAAGCCACCGGAGTGAGCTTTACCTCTCCTAGCTCGGGCTGCACTTCGTATTTTCCGGCCATAACATGCTCGACGCGGGCTTCGTAGTGTCCGCGGGAGATAGAATCGAACACTACTTCTTGTACATTACCATCCGGGCGCGTAACTTTTGCCTTGACCGCCCCGCTTATCTCCGAAAAAACACTCAAGTCCAAGATCAAGATCCCCTTCTCTACCGATGGGCGCAAGTCAAACTCAATTCGCTCCCGCCCTGTGCCGCCGCCAGGGCGTACGCTTTCGATGATGTCGCTCCAAAACTTGTTAAACTTCGACCAGCCCACCCAATGATACGACCAGCGTCCGCTGACATCCGAGGTAAAAGCTGCCGTCCTACCCTTGCCATACTTCCAAGAAGCCAGTAGCGGCTCAGCTTTACGATTGGCAAAAGCTACCAGCTCTAAATCCGCCTTAGCCTTGGGCTTGGTCTGAACATAGCCTAAAACGCGGGGGAAGGTTTTCAGTTCGGTGCTATGAATGGGAGTTTCTCCTTCGATAGCGGCGTAAGAACCTTCTTCCTTTTGAGTCCTCTCTCCAGTGCTGACGCGAACATCCTCGATAAAAAGCCTCGGTAGAGATCGGGCATCGCGGGTGCGGTAGAATGCGCCGCCACCTACGTCCGCAATCTGTTTCAATAACGGCTCCCCCTCCATGCCGATCAAAAAGGTGGATACTGTGATTCCCAGCATGCCCATTTCACGCACCATTTGCAGATAATAGGCGCTGTTTTGGAAAGCATCGGGAAGCTTGCCGTCTGTTAGGATAATCATATGCTTCCTTCCGGCGGGGGTACGCTCCAAGTCTTTACGAGCTAAATTCAAAGCGCCCATAAGGCGCGTGGTAAGGTTAGGATAGAGCAGATCGACTCGTTGTATTGCTTTCTGACGGATACTTCCGACTCGTCCCATCTCAATAAGGTGAAAAGGCTGAGCATCAAAGGCCACGATGCCGAAATAGTCATCATCTTTGAGGGTTCTAATCACGCCTTTGGCGGCTTCTTTTGTGAAGTCCATGCGGTTTTCAATCTTCATGCTGGCGGATTTGTCGAGTACCAGCCCCACTGCCAGGTTAAGGCGTTTTTGCTCCTTCTCTGGCGGGACAAGCTCAAGCGGCAAAATATCTTCTACAGAAGTGTTTTTGTAGCCTCCCAATCCAAAGCTGCGGTTTCCACCGATCATTACCAATCCGCCACCGCTTTTCACGAACCCCTCTAAGGCAGTCGCCATGCCGAGCGGTAGTTCGCCGAACGCGATATTGTTAAGCACCACGGCTGAGTAGCGTTTGAGGTCCTCAAGGCCTTCAATGCGCCGCCCGCCCGCTACCAGCGCTTCAATCTGATAAGCTTGGGCTTGCAGCGCGGACTTAAGATGTCGTTCATCATCGTTTAGGCCGCTAAGTAGCAGCACTTTTTCGCGCTCTTCAGCCGAGAGGTAAACTCTGCTACTTACCGGGGGAAATTCCGGGTCTTCGGGTTGCAGCACGGCCGTAACTTCTTTTATCCCCTCCTGCAAGGGATCGCTTAAGGTGGTGTAAAGCACTTCTTTGCCTGCAGGTACGCTGATCCGTTCTTCAAAAAGCACCGCATCCTCTTGCAGAATTTTCAGTTTGGCGTGACGCGCGCGACTACTTAAATTTTGCACGCTCGCACGGATCTCCACGCTCTGTTGGGCAGGCGCTAAGAGGGGGGCATACAAATGCGAAATACGAAAGACATCTGCTTTTTGGCTAAAACCATGGGGTACAAGTGGAAAAACGCTGAACCCGGCGCTTTTAAGAATCGGTAGGATGCGGGCTGCATCCCCCGTAGTTTCAAAACCATCGCTTATAAGCAGAGCGGCTGTGGCGTTCTCACTTGAGGCTTCCAATAGGGCTTGTTCCAGATTAGTGGAACCAATGTTAAGTTTAGACCAAGACGCTTTAAGTCGACTGAATTCTGCAATCTGATCTGACCCCAGCCCAACTGTGGCTTTACTGCCGGCGAAGGGAAAGAAGCGCAGTTCCATGCCGGCGGAGCGAAAAGTCCGAGCCGATTTTAGCAGCTCTTCACCGACGGTTTCGTCAAGACTGTCGCTTATGTCCACTAAAGCTACCGCCTTGGAGATTTTATCTTCGCGTTCCAAGTAAGGATCTGAAACGGCCAGGCAGAGCAGGATGATCGATAGTAATTTGAAAATAACCTCGGTTGCAGGTAAGGGCGCGCGTAGTTTTGATGGCCGCAGCATGCGTATTAGCAGCAGAAGTAGGAAAAATAGCGCCACCACTGCTAAGATATAGATGCCAATCGGGTCGCCAAGTTTGATCACGGATCAGGCCTTTGTTTTTGAAATTACTGTTTTAGAAAGCGCCCGTCCGGCGAAAGGCGCAAATAGGAATATAAGCTCAAGTATGCAGAGCGCCAGCGCTACCATGGCCAAGCGCTTTGTCCACAAATATTTTTGGAGATCTTCTGTGCGGGTTGAATGTGAGGCAGGCTGTTGTAGTGGTGCTGCAGCAAGAAGATTTGATTCCTGCGCATCGAAGTAGTTTACCGCTATCAGGCCGATTTTTGAGTTTTCTTGGACAATCTGCACCAAACCGTTTACAGGTAGCGCGGCTTCCGGCCTGCTCCCCGCTTCCATGTCGGTAGGCGCGCGGTAGATTTCGGACCCCCCAACGTAGCGCGCCGAGACCGTCCCCAGTGGAAGCTTAATAACCGAACCGGCGTTTTGATAACCGCTTTTAAGCCCGCCTCCTGAGATCCAATTCAGGGCGTTGAGCGTGAAAATGCTTAGAATCGGGGCGCGTATGCCGACATACGGAAAAATTTCAAAACCAACTGCGACGTAGCGGTGAGCCAGTTGCTCGCCCGCAATTACTAAGGGACCTGCATCGCTTGACACTAGTTCTTCGCCCCAAGCTGGCAGCCCCAACGGTCTTATCTTCTTGAGAGTTAAAGGGGTTAAGTTTAGATAACTGAGGATGGGATGGTGAGCCTGCCACCGCGTAAGCTGCGCACTCTGAACTTCCGGCAGAACCGGGATAGTATGGTTTCCGGAGTGGGGCAGTACAAATAGACTATTATGCGTGGGAAGTTTGCTGGGCAGATAGTGGTGAAATATAAGCATCTGAGGAGCAGGCTCGAGGTTATCGGCCAAGCCGCTTTCATATTCTGTGGCGCGCATATGTTGAAAGGAAAGGGCTCGCAAATTATTTAATCCCAACGCCTGCGGGCCGAAATCGCCTATTAAAATCACCTCGCCGGTTTCAGTCTCCGGTGTGACCCAGGCTTGATTATCCTCTTTTATCAGATCAAGTTTGGTAGCACCTGCTTCAGCCCGCAGGCTAAGCTTGAATGCGGCCAGTCCTTTCGGTAAATCTTTAAACACAAGTTTTTCGGTGGAAGCCGCTTGGAGTCTTAGGCGCATTTCGGAGACGTTCCGGAGACGCTCCGGGTTTTGAGGCGATGCCGCAGCTTCCAAGGTCACCAGCACATCAAGAGGTTGAGAGGTATAGGCTTCCACTTGTGCAGTCAGTTCGTAGCCTGCTTTAGAGGCTTGGCTGCGCAGCAGATGGACGGCGCTGATGGCGGCGTTTTGCATAAGTGGCCGCATTTGATCCGAGATCAGACTCTGAAGATCGACCCGTGTATCCAAATTTTGCTGCTCGTGTTGAGCTCCCAATTTTTTATGCACCGGACGGCCTGTTAGCACCACGATACGTTTAAAGTTGGGATTGGCTGAGATTCTAGCCAACGCCCCTTCTAAGTTATCACCAGTATAAGATAGGCGTAGATCGGATAGGTGCCTTGCTGCAGTTGCGGGGTCCACCAGCCCTTCGGTTATAGAGCGGAGTCCGGGCGCAGATGTGAAAAGTTCGACTTTATCTTGTCCAGACAGGGAGTGCAGAATGCGCGTGGCTTGGCTGCCTGCGTTTTCAAGGATGGTAGTCGCGGGATCTGTTGGGTTACGCGCGGCCATACTGAAAGAATTGTCGATTAAAATTGCTACTTGTTCATGTTCGCCCTCCTTAAAAAAACCGGCTGCGCCAATCAACAAGAGAGTCAGCAGCAAAAGTTCGTAGAAGAACCTAAAGGGAGGGACGAATTTTTTACGGGTGGCCGAATGGCGCTGCAAGTTGCGGAGTATCAGTAGAGTGGCTACCGGAACTCGAACGCCCTGTCCACGTTTGAGGTAGGCAAAGATCAAAACGCCCAACAGTACCGGTGCGGCGGCAAGCGCATAGGGAAAGAGAAAGCCGTAATTAGTGCCGGGAATAAAGCTCATTTTAATAGGGCCATAGTGGAGAGTTTGTCTACTACAAAAGCCCCAAGTTCTTCTTGGGAGTGTGCCAGCAGATAAGAAATCCGGCTCTGGTGCAAAAACTCGCATAAGTGCTGGTTATGTTCTTGCAGTAGGTAGCTGTAATCTTCCCGTACTTCCGGGGTTAATTGCAGTTGCACTTGATCTCCGTTCTCGCTGTCGATCGCTACGACCTGTTCCTCCCCTTCCAAGGGGTTAAGGTCGTTTGGACCTAGCACTTGGATGGCGCTGATATCTAAATTTTTGGCGCGGAGCAGGTTAAACAATCGCTCCAACTCTTCAAAGGGCATCAAAAAGTCCGAGATAAAAACTGCCACTCCAGGAAAGCGGATACGGCTGATGGCTTGTTGCACTCCACGTTCGAAATCCACAACGCCTGATATCGAAAGTTTTTGTAGCATCCCGCTTAAGTTATGGATCCCGCCAGCACCGCTAAAAAAGGGAGTGTGCAGATATCCGGGGACTGATACGCTGACGCGGTCTTGCTGAATCAAAGCGATATACGCCAGGCTAAGCGCAATATCCCTCGCCCGCTCCCACTTGCCATCGGTGGCTGGGGTCACCATGGAGGCGCTTGAATCCAGTATGATCATCACTGAAAGATCTTGTTCTTCCTGGAAGAGCTTTAGGTACAGCCGCTCACTGCGCGCATAAACACTCCAATCAATATGGCGCGGGTCGTCCCCTGGTTCGTAATTGCGGTAATCTGAAAACTCCATGCCATGCCCGCGTTTTAAGGAAGCATGCCCTCCCTGGCGCGTGCCTAAAAAGGCCCGTCTTGAGCGAAGCTTCAAAAGCTCCAGTTGTCTAAGGAATTCTGGTGTAAACACCGCTGGCAACATGGCTAGTGACCTAATAAATACAATCTCCCACCCATTGGCGGCAATCAAAGCCCCGCTATTTTGCGTCTTTTACCTGCCGCAAAACATCATCGGCGTTAATGTTGTCGGCCTCTGCTTGGAAGTTTAAGATCATGCGATGGCGCAGGCATGGTAGCAGCGCTGCCCGAATATCATCAAAGGCCACGTTAATGCGCCCATCTAGGAGCGCCATGACTTTAGAGATCATAATTACCGCCTGGGCACCTCGTGGTCCTGGCCCAAACCGCGCGTAGCGTTTAACCATCGGCGTGGCGTATTCGTTTCCGGGTGTTAAGGCCGCTAGGATGCGCACCAAGACTTCTTTGATGGGGTCTGCCACTACGACCTGTCTCACCAAAAGTTTTAAGCGCTCAATGCAGTCTACGACCTCTTGTGGAGGGAGGATCGGGGAGGCTTCGGGCACCTGCGCGCCTGTAGTACGTTCAATGATAATTTTAAGGTCTGCCGCTTCAGGGGGTTTTAGCAGCAGTTTCATCAAAAAGCGATCAAGCTGGGCTTCTGGCAAAGGATAGGTGCCTTCTAGCTCAATTGGATTCTGAGTGGCGAGTACAAAAAAAGGAGCGCGTAGCGCATAGCATTGTCCCAGCACGGAGACTTGTCTTTCTTCCATGGCCTCAAGCATGGCTGCCTGGGTTTTAGGTGTGGCCCGGTTTACTTCGTCCGCTAGTACAACATTTGCAAAGATTGGCCCAGGCTTGAATATAAACTTGCGACGTCCTGAGTCATCTTCCGTAAGGACTTCAGTTCCAGTGATATCCGAGGGCATCAGATCAGGGGTAAACTGAATCCGTTTGAAGGATAGCCCCATTGCCCGTGAAACCGATTTAACCAACAGCGTTTTGCCCAGGCCGGGAACTCCCTCTAATAGTACATGTCCTCCCGCAAATATGCTGGCAAGCGTTTCCCGTATGATCTCCTCGTTACCGACGATGACCCGGGCAATTTCGCTTTCAAGCGCACCGAAAACCCCTTGGAATTCATTGATCGCCGTTTCTAAACTCTTTCTATCCGACAGCTCTGGCATGACAGATCCTCCTCGCGTAGCAAGTTATAACATGCAGCCCAGCACTGCGACAGGAGTAAAGGAAGGAGGTTTATTTATCTGTATAAGTGGGGATTTAATATGACGTATACCGTCTGGGTTAATTGAGGTTTAATCGTTCACATGAATATTACTTTCTCCGGAGAAAGTGAAATTAACTCCGCGTTATTGTTGAGGTCGAAAATGGAATTGCTTAATCAATTCCACGCGTGAACGGTTATCGGATATCGGATAAAAAAAGTAGCTCCCTTTCTTTAGGAAAAAGCCTAAAACTCCGATTACACTGGTATGATCTCTGTTCGAGGAAAAATCAGACTTCTACACTTAGTCACTTTGGCAATCTCGTGCAGTTTCCTTCGTAGCAATTTAGCTCAAGCTGAGGTGAATAAGCGGTTTTTTGAAGGTTGGGCAATAGTAGAAATCGTTGCCGTGGATACCATTGATCCTTGGAAAAATAAGACAGTCTACGATGCACAACTCCCAGGCGGTGTTCATAAAAGATTTGCCCTAACCAAGCGCCAAAAAGCCAAGCTAAAAACAGGCGATAGAATAAGAATTAGAGGAAGAACCCTTGGGGGTAATAGATTACGAGTACGCAGACTACCTAGGTTTCGCGGCACGTTAATGGCCGCTGGGCTGCCATCCTCACCGGTTACAGGAGCACGCAAAGCCATAATAATGCGTGTGAACCTGGAGGACCTACCTGCCGATTACTCGCTGGATCAGATTAAAGGACTCATGTGGACAGGTGATCTCTACCATCGAAGCGTCTCTGGATATTACGAAGAGGCTTCGTTTGGAGCCGTTACGTCTCCTGCAGATACCAACCAAGATAGGCAGGCTGACATTGTGGATGTGTCCATTCCTTATCTTGCGGCAAATGGTTGTAGGTACAGCATCTGGGCCAATGCGGCAGATCAGGCCGCTAAATCTCAAGGCATTGACTTAAGCATTTATCAACACAAAATTTATGCATTGCCAGAAAACAACCTTCCCTGCAACTGGTATGGGCTCGGAACCTTAGCCTGTATCGACGGGGGCAACTGTCGTAGTTGGATAAGGTTTAGCGCCTACTCTAGCGTGTATGCGCATGAACTAGGCCATAATCTGGGCATGAACCACGCGAGGCTCGACCTTAATTATGACGGCATCATCGAAGATGAGTACGGAGATTGGTCGGACATTATGGGCGACATCTCAGGTTTTTGGAAGCATTTTAATGCTCCGCATAAAGCACAGATGGGCTGGCTGCCGAAAGAGCGAATACGGACCGTTACAGAAGATGGTATTTATGATTTAGCGGTGCTTGAATTGCATCCTAGTGAAGCAGTTCCGAAACCTCCCACCGACATTCAAGCCCTTCGAATCCCCGTAGATGGGAAAGCTGATACCTACTTATACCTATCTTTTAGAGGGGATGTCGCTGAGTATAGCGGCGCATTTGGAAATTCCAAGATTACATTTATTAACCGTTATCAAGAGGGCACTGGATATTCTGATCTAGTAAGCACGTCGTATGATTACGCCCGCTGGTATGACGGTACAGGCATATCTATCCATCAAGTATCGCATACGGATACCTCAGCGGAGGTGGAAATTAAGTTTGACGACTTCCCACCAAAACCCGGCCCAACCCTTATGATCCTCTCAACCCCTACGCCAACTCCCACGAAGAGTCCAACCGCAACTGCTACGAGCACCCCAATTCCCGAAGCTTCCCTAACCCCAACCCCGGTTGAAACAGTAGCTCCATCAGCACCCCCCACTGTCACACCAACTCCGGGGCAAGAGCATTCGTACTCTTTGAGCATAGCCAGAAGACGCATTGGGAACTCCTACACCCTGCATGGCAGGCTTAGAGACAAAAAACAACCTGTAGCAGGTGCAGTGGTGAAACTTGTTTACAAAAAGAGTGGTGTTTCTTCATCCTCCAAGCGTTTTCGAGTCCGCTCCAAAACCCAGACCAACAAAAAGGGAAGATACTTCTTTACCAGGGTTAAACGCTCTGGCACATACCGAGCGCGAGCCCTTGGAGTCAGATCTCCAGTAGTCGGAGTTCACTCTGGCCAAGGACGTTGATCTACTGGGCCCTCCGTTAAAGCCTCCTTATTCCAACTGTTCGTTCCAACCGATCATTCCAGCAGATCTTTGTACTCGAGAGGTATTGGCTGGCGGACTCTTCCCTGAACAGTCTCTGGCTTTGCAAGTTCAAGATCTTTTAGTTCCACGCGGTAATCTGAGCCCCCCTCCCCTTTTTGCAGAGAAACCTGATCCCCGCTAAAGCGTGAATCATATTTTTCATCCTGGCCGGGGACTTTTACCTCCTGAAACTCTTTCTCACCCTTAAGCCCTTCGGAAGGCTCTCCATCCTCTCTGAAAAGAACCCCCTTTATCTCCGAGG
>JAAYZI010000127.1 GCA_012514925.1 Deltaproteobacteria bacterium
ACAGCACTGATGCGGCAAACTATGCAGTTTAGAAAGAACGAGCTGCCACGATACGTATATTGCACTAAGACTGTGACGACTGAGCTTAAGCTTGAAGATAAAAAGCTAAGCGATGCCCAGTATTTCAAGGCTAGGTATGGCGCGGAGTCCAATCCAAAAAAATCGGTAGCCGAACTTATCAGCCTGATAAAAGCTATTAAAGCAAAACATATAGATGTTTTTGCCTCGGCAAATATTGCTGTAAAATCAGAGCCTTCTGCCCCAACAAAAAACACCAAATCACGCTCCTCAACGAGGAGGAAACGTTAACCCGGTAACGTTCTTCCGACTGAAGCAATAAGCCCGGCTGTGCGGATATTTAAAGTGACCAGTAGTCTGGTTTTAGTTTTATGCATTAATACGGATATCCATGGGGCTTGTTGTATTGAAAAACGAAGATCACGAGCGCTATCAGCAGATGATTGCCCAGGCAGAGCCGAAACTTGAAGTAGTGCAGAGCACACCTAAAACGAACCAGCCTAAATGCAGCCAAATAAAAAGAGCGATCTGGTCGACTCTACGTTTGGCCGGGATTGTCTCTATTTTATTCGTAACATTTTTAGTAACTTACGCTAAAATCGGCCTTACAAGCCCCTAAATATATCCTCCTCCCTACTTAGAAAGGCCAAAATTTTAGATATATTTCTGATGACTTAAAGCTCCCGTCTTGGTATCACCTGGATCTTCAAAGTTAACAATTAAGTGTACTAGTAGGTAATACTGACAGTGCATGATTTCTTAATATAGAATGTAAGGTCATCCAGTCTGGTACGGCTTAATTTTGGCCTTGTCGCATATGCATATCTCGCGCAAATAATTAGCAAATTATGAGTCAAAGGGCTATGCGCGAGATATGCATATGCGACAAGGTTAAATAAAAGCCCCGATTAACCAGGACGGCGTCTGTCATATTGAATGCTAACCAGTACGTTTTATTTATATGGAAAAATCATACACTGTCAGTATGATCAAATCCTGACTCGTACAAATTAAGGCTTTACGATGATTGTAATGAAATTCGGCGGATCTTCTGTGCGTGACGCCGAACGCATTGAGTGCGTGAGCGAAATTATCAGACAGCACCTAGCGCGCCACCCCGTCATCGTGGTTTCTGCGCTGGGAAGCACAACCAACAATCTAATCGCCGCCGGAAAAGCTGCGTTGCAAGGTCGCGTCGATCTAACAACCATTAAACAACACCATCTCAAAACCGCCCAGGATTTAGGGCTCAGCGTGACGGAAATTGAGCCCCTTTTTGAAGACCTGGAAAATCTGCTTAAAGGCATCTGCCTCTTGGATGAGCTTTCGCCAAAAACATTGGACCATCTGGTTTCATTCGGAGAGAGGCTGGCAGCCATAATCGTGGCGGCCTACCTCACCATGTGTAAAATACCAGCCAAACCTTTCAACGCTTGGGAATTAGGCGTGATAACTAATTCTACCTTCGGTGATGCTGAAATTTCCCCCGAATCATACGACCACATCGCCGCAGCCCTAGGTTCCTTGAAACAATGTTACGATTTTACCCCGGTTGTGACCGGATTTATCGCTAAGGACAAAAACGGCGCGATCACCACTTTCGGTCGAGGAGGCAGTGATCTGACTGCATCACTGCTAGGCGCCGCCCTGAAGGTGGAGGAGATCCAGGTGTGGAAGGATGTGGATGGTATTCTGACAACCGATCCAAAAATTGTGACTGCAGCCCGGCCAGTGCTTGAGATCTCCTTTGAAGAAGCTTCGGAACTAGCATATTTCGGGGCGAAAGTTTTGCATCCACTATCCATGCAACCCGCCATGAACAGCAACATCCGTGTTAGAGTAAAAAACTCCTACAACCCGGGGCATCCTGGTACGATTATCAGCGGAGACCCGCAGCAAAACGGCTTGGTCAAAGCAATTACCTGCAAACGCAACGTGACCCTGATTGATATCGTCTCCTCACGCATGTTGGGCCAGTACGGTTTTTTAGCATCTCTCTTTCAAGTTTTTGCCAAACACCAAATCTCCGTAGACATGGTGGCTACCAGTGAAATCAGCGTTTCGCTGACTTTAAACCAAGAGCAAGCCCTCGATGCAGTGCTCGCAGAGCTTGGAGCATTTTCTCGCGTGAACCTGGGCCGGGGTAAGGCTATTCTTGGGATCGTAGGGAACATCAAACGTTCTTCGGAGATCTTGGACGGTACGTTTAACATCCTACATGCCCACGGCATTAATGTCCAAATGATCTCCCAGGGAGCCTCCAAGGTTAATATCGGCCTAATAGTTGAAGATTCCGAAGTGGAGCTATGTGTTAAGGAGTTGCACCGTTATTTTTTTGAAGATCAAAGGATCGCAGCATGAAATTTGCACTGGTAGGCTACGGCAAAATGGGTAGACAGATCGCGGCACTGGCGTTGGGGCGCGGGCATACTGTGGTTTCCATCGATCCAGTCGCCGTCGATTCCGAATTTAAAGAGATTTCCGCCACCGCCCTAAACGGCGTGGACGCCTGCATCGATTTCTCTCACCCTTCCCAAGCCGTCTCCAACCTAACGCTTGCAGCCGAGCTAGGCTGCAACGTGGTCATGGGCACGACCGCTTGGTATCAGAACATGGATGAAGTCCGAAAGATTGTAGCTAAAACCCAGATCGGCTTTATTTATGCCACCAACTTTTCGATAGGGGTTAACCTCTTTTACCGGATTGTGGAAGCATCAGCCAAGCTCATGGATGGATTTGAAGAGTTCGACGTAGCAGGATTTGAGCTACACCATCGCAAGAAAGCGGATAGCCCCTCTGGCACCGCGCGCACTCTTAGCGAGATCCTGCTTGCAAATATCCAACGCAAACAAACTTTGCTATATGGAATCGCGGATCATCCGCTGGAACCCCAACAGCTACATTTTGCAAGCGCGCGTTGCGGTCATATCCCTGGTACTCATGAAGTCATTTTTGATTCTGAAGCGGACACGATCTCGCTGAAACACACCGCCCGCAACCGTCAAGGCTTTGCTAGCGGAGCAATCACAGCTGCCGAATGGATCGTGGGTAAAAGCGGATTTTTTACGATCAACCATCTTTTGGAAGAGCTAATATCCAATAAGCGCAAATAACAAGTGCAAGCAACAAGTACATACAAACAGCAAGTACAAACGAGGAGGGTTCATGACTCTTAGAATTGAAGGGGTGATTACGGCCCTAGTTACACCTTTTGTGAAAGGCCAAGTTGATTATGAGGGCCTAGCTCAGAATATCGCCTTTCAAATTGCCGAGGGGGTTTCAGGAATTTTACCGCTCGGCACCACTGGCGAAACTCCCACTTTGTCTGAGCAAGAACGGGCCAAAATTATACAGCTGGCAGCAGAGCAAGCCCGCGGCAAGGCCCTGCTCATGGTCGGCACCGGCAGCAACTGCACCGCACGCACGATTCATAACACCAAACTGGCCAAAGACTTAGGCGCAGACGCGGCGTTAATTGTTACGCCCTACTACAACAAGCCCACACCCGAAGGGATATTCCGTCATTATGAAGCAATTTCAGAGGCAGTCGACCTGCCAATTGTGGTCTATAACATCGCCGGACGCACCGGCGTAAACATAGAAACCACCACAATGAAGCGCCTAAGTTCGTTACCAAACATCATTGCAGTAAAGGAGGCCTCCGGAAACATAAACCAAATCGGAGACGTCATCCATGAGGTCCAAAACAAACACGGTAACTTTACGGTAGTCAGCGGAGACGACGCTATGACCTTGCCTCTCATGGCGCTGGGCGGACACGGGGTTATATCCGTAGTTTCAAACCTAACACCGCGACACATCGTCGCCATGGTGAAAGCCGCCGCTAAAGGCGATTATGCTAGGGCGCGTCTCATGCACTTTGAACTGCTGCCCCTCTTTAAGGGCGCCTTTATTGAAACCAACCCGATCCCCATCAAAGCCGCCATGCAGATGTGCGGCATGCCTGCCGGAACCTGCCGCTTGCCCCTCTGCGAGCTACAGCCCGCCCATAAGGAGCAGCTTAGAAAGATACTGGAAGAGTTGGGTCTCTTAAAATAAGTAGCTTTTTGCACTCCTACTTGCTTCGCCGCGCTTGTGTTTCGGGCCGCACTTGGCTATCTTTCTGGGGCTATGCATCTCTCCAATGAGTTTTTGCTTCAATGCGCCAAACGGTACGGCACTCCAATCTACGTGTACAACGGGGACCTAATCTTGCAGCGCTATCGCGAACTGTTTGAATTTATCCCCTGGCCTAAGTTACGGGTTCTTTACGCTATGAAGGCAAATTACAACCCGGCTATCCTCACGCTTTTAGGAGAGCAAGGCGCCGGGATAGATGCCGTCAGTCCAGCGGAGATCGTGCTGGCCCTAAAATGCGGGTATCAAGAAAATCAGATTCTTTTTACAGCTAATAATCTAACCGCACGCGAAATGCATGTGGCGCACGCCCTCGGGGTGCTGTTTAACATCGACACGCTTTCGACGATTGATCGTTTCGGTCGCATCTTCCCAGGCAGCGACCTGTGCCTGCGTTTCAACCCTAATGTCGTTGCAGGCGATAATGCTAAGGTCCAAACCGCCGGGGAAGCCTCAAAGTTCGGGATCTTGCTTAGTGAATTGAGTACTGTAAAGAACTTGGTGAAGACCCATGACTTGCGCATAGTTGGCTTGCATATCCACACTGGCTCAGGCATCAAAAATCCCCGAAAGTCCCTCAAGGCCATGCAAAATCTCTTGGAAATTGCGACCCCCGAAAACTTTCCGGATCTGCAGTTTATCGACTTCGGAGGGGGGTTGGCCGTGCCCTACCATCCTGAAGAAGAGCGCATCGATTATGCTTCTTTCGGCAAGAACATCGCTGCCCTTTTTGGCACGTTCTGTGAAAATTATGGTCGTGAACTTGGTCTTTACCTCGAGCCCGGTAAATACATCGTAGCGGAAAGCGGTTATTTGTTAATGGAAGTAACCTCCCTTAAGAATAATCAAGAACGCCGTTTCGCTAACACCGATTCCGGCTTCCCGCATCTTATCAGACCCGTGTTGTATGATGCCTACCACCACATTGTAAACCTCAGCAATCCACACGGCTCTTTGCGAACCTACGACATTTGCGGAAATATCTGCGAATCCGGAGACTGCTTTGCCTCCGGGCGCAGCATGCCCAAGATCCGAGAAGAGGATATCCTTGCGGTTCAAAATGCCGGTGCCTATTGCTATTCGATGGGCGGCCTATACAATTTACGCGCCATGCCGGCGGAGATCTTGACCCTAAACGGCAAGGAGCGCATGGTCCGCCGTAGTTCCTCAGAGGAAGAATTGGTAGAGTCAATCCTGGCAGAGTGCCTATGAGCGACGCTGTTCCCTTCGCTAAAATGCACGGCTTGGGTAACGACTACATATACTTTGAGTGTCTAAAAGAGCCTCGCTCTTTCTCTAGATCTCAGATCCAAACGTTGTGTAACCGCCACTTTGGGATCGGCGCAGATGGCGTTGTTTTAATCCTGCCTTCAAAACTCCATGATTTCAGAATGCGCATGTTCAACGCGGACGGCTCAGAGGCTGAAATGTGCGGCAACGCCGTGCGCTGTGTCGCAAAATATCTCTATGAAAAAGGGTTCACAGCCCAACGCAAGATTGTGCTTGAAACCAAAGCCGGGCCCAAGACTCTGGAGCTACGCATCCAAGGCGGCCGCGTCGAGAGCGTACGGGTCGACATGGGGGAACCACTTTTGGATCCGGCCCGCATTCCAGTGCTTTCAAGCAAATCTGCAATTATTTCTGAACCGTTTGAAGATTTAGGGCAAACGCTGAACTTCACCTGCGTTTCAATGGGCAATCCTCATGCAATCTTTATCGTGCCCGAGATCACCGACCACTTAGTGCTTGAGCTGGGACCCAAAATTGAAAAACACCCTATCTTCCCCGCCGGCACTAATGTGGAATTTATCAAAGTGTTGGGACGCTCAAAAATTGAAATGCGAGTTTGGGAGCGTGGCAGCGGAGAAACCCTGGCTTGTGGCACGGGCGCCTGCGCCTCCGCGGTAGCCTGTGTACTAAACAAGTTGACGGAACGGAATCTGAGAGTCTTGCTGCCAGGAGGGGTTTTAGAGGTAGAATGGGCAGCAGATAATCATGTTTACCAAACCGGACCGGCGGCTTTAGTATTTGAGGGCCGGACGCTTTTAGATGAGCAATAACTATTATGACCCGTAGAAATCCAAATTTGGCCAAGCTGCAAGGCGGCTACCTTTTCCCCGAGATTAACCGGCGCAAAATGGAGCTGCTGGAACGTGACCCCGCGGCAAAAATCATCGGCATGGATGTCGGGAACACCACCCAACCGTTAACACCTTTTATCGCCGCAGCTCTTAGCCGCTATGCCGCGGAGCTTAGCACCCCCGAAGGCTATAGTGGCTACGGCCACGAACAAGGCCTAAACGCGCTGCGGGAAGAGATCGCTAAGTCCTATTATCGTGGCCTAGTGGCGGCGGATGAGGTTTTTGTCTCAGATGGCGCCAAATGCGACATCGGTAGGCTACAACTGTTGTTCGGAGCGGGGGCGACTTTTGCCGTACAGGATCCCTCCTATCCAGTCTATGTCGATGGCGGTGTGATCATGGGTCAAAGCGGAGATTTCAAAGAGGAATTACGCTATTTTGATGGCATTACCTACTGGCCCTGTACGCCTGAAAATAATTTTTTCCCTGACCTGCAAACTTCTCCAGCTGCGGATCTTATCTATTGGTGCTCACCCAACAATCCTACTGGGGCTGCTTCGACGAAGCTCCAACTGCAGGAACTGGTGAAATTTGCGCGCACACACCGCGCCATAATTATTTTTGACGCGGCTTATGCCATGTATATCCAGGATCCCGCCCTGCCACGCTCCATTTTTGAAATCGAAGGAGCGCGCGAAGTTGCAATTGAAGTAAACTCATTCTCTAAGATGGCGGGTTTTACAGGAGTGCGCCTGGCTTGGACGGTGGTGCCGCGCGAATTGTGCTTCGAGGGCGGCGAGCCTGTGATTACAGACTGGAACCGGATCATGACCACGATTTTCAATGGCGCTTCCAATATCGCCCAGCACGGTGGGCTGGCGGCTCTCAGCGACACAGGACAAGCCGAGGTGCAGGGGCTAATCAGTTTCTATATGGAAAACGCCGCGCTAATCAAAGGCACTCTGGAAGACCTGGGGGTTCAATGCTGGGGCGGAAAGAATGCTCCATATGTATGGGCGCGCTTTGAAAACTGCAGCTCATGGCAAGCTTTTGAACATTTCTTCGAAAAAGCGCATATTGTAACCACTCCAGGAGTTGGCTTTGGTCCCAGTGGAGAAGGATTTTTGCGATTTAGCGCCTTCGGCCAGAGGCACGATGTAGAGCAGGCCTGCGAACGTCTCCAAAAGCTGTTGAGGTAGCCTGCTTTTTTGTGCGACACTTTATTGTTGGCGCTATTTGGTCCTATTCCCCGAATAATTAACCACTTACCCTATACGGGCGTATGGCCTTCGCCTCGATTTTCCTTTAAATACAATTTCTCTTAAATTTGATGGCATATGAGCTTAAACGGAAACAACACAAACGGAGCTGAGGCACCCCAACCCGTAATCGCCGTGGTCAAGGCTTGCTGGGAATCTCTGCTTGGTAGAAGGCTGCGCTTCTACGCTTTCGTAGCGATCTTTATCCTGGCTTACTCCGTCGACCTGCTTACTCCCTGGGCAATCGGCTACACACTTGGGGTTTTTGTAGATAATGGCCTGACACAGGAAAGCTTGCGCCAAGCCACACTGGGGATCGGTATCTACACCGCCCTTAAAATTACAAACCTTTTGTTGCATCATCTTGGCAGGTACCTGCAGATTACCACAGCTTACAGTGCACGCATGTACACCTTAAACAAGCTCTTTGGAATACTAATCCAGAATCCTCTGACCTGGCATGTGCAACACCAACCCGGCGACAACCTCAGCAAACTGCACCGCTCCGCCGGAGCGGTTGAAAGCTGTATCGGCACTTATGTTTGGCAGATTATAGAAGGTCTCGTCAAAATTACTCTAGCTGGATTCGCTATCTTTACTCTGGACTTCTGGGTTGCCGTTAATGTCTTAGCCCTAAGTGCGATCACCATTTTATTGATGATCTTTTTCAACAGGCGCTTACGCCTTGAAATCCGAAGAAATAACGCTTTCGCAGATAAGTTAAACCGCATCTGCGTCGACCATTTTTTTAACGTAGTCACGATTAAAACTTTGGGGCTTGAAGAAAAAGCACGCACCCAGATGTCGCGTCTTAACTATGAAGGCTTTTGTAATACCTCCCGGATCGCGCGCATCGGTGAAATGAAGTGGGGTAGCACTGGACTCGGTTACTCCCTGGTAATTGGAACATCACTGATGATTTATTTTTATAATCAAGTCATGCAGGGCGGACAGTTTGAAGTGGCTCCGGTTTACGTGCTGATTAACTACCTTGATCGCATCTTCCAAGCGATCGGCTCTTTTACGGCCTACTATAGCGGCTTAATCGAGGCTACCACCGCGTATGAGGATGCATCCCGCATAATCGACGACTCGAAAAAGATCGCCGCAGCCGCCATCCCGACTCCTCCCATCAAACCCTGGAAACACCTCCGGGTCCGGAATTTAAACTTCAGATATTTTAAAGATGAAAAATCCGGAATACATAATGCCAACTTTGAACTTGCCCGTGGGGTAAAAGTGGCGATGGTTGGACCAAGCGGTAGCGGAAAGTCAACCTTACTAAAGCTTTTAGGGGGAATGCTTGAACCGGAGCAGGGCACTTTAGATACTGATATCCAAAGCGGCCTTCCACTAGCAGCACTAGAGCGCTCAATTATCTTGATTCCACAAGAACCTGAGATCTTTGCCGAGACCCTGCTGTACAATCTTACTCTGGACGAACCGTTCTCCGAGGAAGAATTGGAGGTCGCTGTCAGGTTGACCTGCTTGGCCCCAGTGCT
>JAAYZI010000128.1 GCA_012514925.1 Deltaproteobacteria bacterium
TTCACTTTCTCCAGAGAAAGTAATATTCACGTGGACGGATACCGTTGGTTTGCAAGTTTTAATTAATCGATTATGATTGGCGGCTCTAGCATGGATATTTTGTATGCCTACTGCCGCTGAAGCTTTTCAAAAACTGGTAAAGATTGTGGCGCGCTTAAGAGACCCAGGCGGCGGCTGTCCCTGGGATCTGGAGCAAACTCACCAATCCTTAAAACCCTGCTTGGTCGAAGAAACTTATGAGCTGCTTGATGCTATAGACGAATCCCCTGAACGCATGCGCGAAGAGCTGGGGGATGTACTGCTCCAGGTGGTGCTACACAGTCAAATCGCTGCGGATCAGGGTAACTTTAAGATCGAAGACGTGATCTCTGATATCTGCGCCAAGCTAATCAGACGTCATCCTCACGTTTTTGCAGATCAAAAAGTCGAAGGTACCCAGGAGGTGCTGGTCAACTGGGAAAAGATCAAAAGTGTGGAGAAAAAAACCAAGCGTGGGCATTTAGATGGCCTGCCGCGCAGCATGCCAGCTCTGGCAAGGTCGCAACGTATCGGAGAGCGCTGTGCGCGTGTGGGTTTTGATTGGCCTGACCTGCCTGGAGTGCGCGATAAAGTGCAGGAGGAGCTGTCTGAGTTTTTGGAACGCCTAGACGAACCTGCCCAGCCGGACCTGATAAAGGAGGAGTTTGGAGATCTGCTTTTTACGTTGGTACAGCTGGCGCGAAAATTAGACTTTAACGCCGAGGAGGTCTTGGCTCGGGCCTGTCAGAAGTTTACGCGCCGCTTTGGGGAGCTTGAATCTAAAGCTAGTGCCACGCTTGAGCAGATGACCCTAGAGCAAATGCATAAGATCTGGGACCAAATTAAAGCAGAGGAGAAGTAAGCTTTTACGCTGCTTTCATACCCCACCAGCTTTTAATTACCGAAACAGCCCGATGAAACGTTGATTTGGTTGTACTGGACGCGTTCACTTTGGTAAAGAGCTCAGTGTAACGTGGGTCTGCTTTCACTTCAGGAGGCGCAATGATCGAAACCCCGTGCTTGCGCTTTAAGCGGGCGACGGCGGCGATAGTTTTTCGGCTGTGGTTGGCGGCTGGCAGCCACACAGCCTTACGTTCGGTTTGAGGCCGCGCGCTTATCAGATTGAGCATGCGGGCGTACAGCCGCTTGGAGTCACCTCTAGATGCTGCTGACGTGCCACCACAGCGACTGGCGTGCAGATCGGACTTAATGGACTGATAGCTTACAAAATCATCGGGTCGGTTGCCGTCTAGCACCCATACATTCTTAACCTTAGCGAAATGCTTGGTATGCAAGCGCCCAGGATCCTTGATAGTTAATGCCCCTGGATTTTTGACTTGCAAATCGTATAGCCGACGAGCCATCTGAGCTTCGTGTGCAACCGCTTGTTTCGGTAAGACGACTTTTACCGTCGCGCGGCGGCCACTGTTTTTGGCGCGATTGAATACGTTTTCGATTTTTTGGGCAGTAGGCAAAAGCTCTGCGGTGTCAGTTGGCAGCGCAACCCAAGTTTGAAGCTGCAGCACAAGTTTTTTACCTTGTGCTTTAGCGGCCTCCCAATTTTGCAGCGCACTACTTGCTGCAGCAACACCAACCTTAATATTTGAGCCGTGCTTACCGGCGTGGTTTAACGCTTGTATAAAATCCTTAAACTGCGTCCGATCTGTAAACTTGTTGGCATCGACTTCAAGCCGCATATTAGCTGCGCCCCGATCAGCAACATTTTGCCGTACGCGTGACACAACCGTAACAGCGTGGTCCGCCAGATGCGTTGACAGTGTTGATTTCTGCTTGTGCGGGGTAAAGTGAAGCCGAAGCTGGGTCCAACCCGGCCCACTCTTAACGAATTTGAGCTCCCGCGCCCGCACTTCAACCGCCAACTTGCCGAGAAAAGGGCTGTCAAAAGAAGAGCGCGCAATTAACTTCCCTATATTCTTTATTAGCTCGCGATCTGTGGGATCCTTTAAATCAAAAGGTAGGTTCACGCTTAACATCGGTTTTTGCCCCAAATCACGGAGCGCGAGACGGCGGCGTACGTCCTCGACCGCGTACCGTCCCAACTTTTTGGCGCGATCATGGCCGGAATCGACAGGGGTCTCCTGAGCTACGTCGGTCAGGGAATCTCCCGTACCTGCTCCAATTGTCTGGTTTTCCAGTACAGAACTGGAGTCAGAACTTGCCACTGCTACAGTTTCTTTCTGGGTCTGTGTACAAAGCGTTGCCATAGTACCTCAAATTAGCACAACGCTGTTTGAAAAGGAACGGTTTGACCTAAATATCTCGACTAAGAACCGCCTCCTTCAATAAGCTGCAACGATTCAGGGCTGAAATAAGAAATGGTGCCGTTATCCCACTGGACCTTAACCAAAATACCCTTATCTTTGGTGTCCCCGGACGTGCCGATAATTTCTTCACGCACTTCTTTGATTAAACCGTAACTTCGCTCCACCCCGACGCGCTTAACGCGATCATTGACCTTTAGATTTGTTGTCGCCATCTTTATTCTTCCTGCTCCATATCTAAGCGTGATTCATCGTGGGGCTTATTCTCCCCAGCCTCGACCACGCTCTCTTCCTCACGGCTCTCTTCACGGGGTGCCGAAATTACAGTAGCCTTAGCGCAAAAAAGCTCTTGGTCCTCCATCTTGGCAGCCGAGAGCTTGTCCAAAAACTCAGGGGCCAGCTCTTCCGGCACATCCACAAAGGAGTAATCCTCCCGCAAGTTGAAACGCTTCAACTGTCCGGCTGCGTTAGGGCAGAGTTCCTGAACAATATCTGTAAAGCGGGCTTCATCCAAACCCTGGCCCGCGCCGCACCCAATGTAACAACGCACATCCCTACGTGGCGGAGGCAGATCACGGCGGTCCGGCCGTCTGCCGCTGGATTCATCACGTTTACCTTCCCCGTTCCCCCGACGAGACCTTTCCTCAGCGTAATTATCATCGCGCCGGTTACTGGAATAGCGTCCGTCATCATTCCTGCGCCGGTCACGATCCCCGCCCCTGCCCCGGCGTTGGCGCTCCCAGCGGTCACCCCGGTCATCCTCGCCTTCGGACCGACGATCCCAGTCTCGTTCACGCTGCCTCTCATCCCCTCGTGAGCCCGCACTCCTTAGGGCCGGAAGGACGTTGAGACTGTCATCCAGGAGTTTTTCTAAAATCTGGATTTTATGCTCGCTAGCCAACACCTGCTCTGCCAAAAAAAGCAGACGCTCATCCGAACTCTCATGAGTACGCATTGCGTCGGCAATTAATCTTTCGGCCTCTCCGCGCCAGAGCTCTTCTTTACTCGGTAGCTCGCTCTTATTTAGCTTGAAATCAACAACTTTTTTAAGGTAGTGAAAATTGGTGAAATCATTCGGCCCTATCAAACTAACCAGTGTCGATGGATTGTCTGCGGATTGATGAGCACTCATGCGATGGAGATAAATTTCAGGATCTTCATGGATCGAGTAGTTAATCACCACATCAAAAGTACCCATATCGATATCTCTAGATGAGATATCTGTTAGTACGATTACGACTAAATCTTTCTGTTTAAGCTGCTGCAGAGACTGAGCTACTCTCTGATAAGGAACATGTCCGATTAGCTTACAGGCGGCGATTGCGCGCTTTTTTAGCATAACGTCGACCATGTCGGCTTCAGAAGGGCTATTACAAAATACGGCTGTAGCTGGATACCCCATAGCCTGGATCACGTCGCAGAGAGCGTTGGGCTTGGAGAGTAAATCGTTACCCACTTCGTAATATAAGTGCTGGGTTTCAACGACAGGTGCCTGCTCTGTATTGTCCTGCCCTGAACCGTTTGCTGTTCCTTCGCTCTCTTGCCCGTTATTTTTCTCTGTTGTACTGTCGCTTTGCATTTTCAAATCCGCTGATCTCTTGTTAAGATTCCTCTGTTTAGTAAGTCTCCTTTTAATAAGACTGCATCATGATCAACCCTCAGATCTCAAACCGGCGTCTACTGCCGCGCTTAATAGCTTCGCCACCCGAGTTGTCGATCTCCGACCTGATTAAATATTTAATTGAAGGCCTCCAAAAATCTGGCTGGTCTGACACACCCGAAATCCGGGAGAAAACAACCATCTCTATTAAAGCGGCCGCCTATTTAATGGGGTTATTGTTACTGGGGTTGCTGTCCGCGAGTGCTTGCACGACGTTGCCAGGCTCACTCATCAATAAACCCAGTGGCCTAACACACAAGTCTCAGAATCCCTCTCCGGATCTCCCTCCTGGTTCCCCCCAAGTAACCCCTCCCCGTGGAAGTCAGTCTATCGATGTTAATAGTGCAGATCCCAACAGAAGACAAGACCTTCAAGTGTATGGACCTTATGCCCCTGAAAACACCGTACGGTGTTTTGTTAGCACCCTCGATCCTACCGTGTGGCAGGGAGCGCCAGGGGGAGCTCACTCAACTGATATCGCTGGAGTTTTCCCTTTAAGGGGGTGTGGGCTGCAGAGGCCCTATATGCTTTCGATTGATCGAAGTTCTTACGTATACCTGTGGGACCTCACCACAGCGCAAGGTCGACAGATTGCCAATCTTCTAGAACCTATTGAGTTAGTTACATTTTCGGAGAACTCAAACATTGTGGCCCTTTCACATGGAAGTGCCGTTAAGCTGTTTTCCGCAGGTCGGTGGGAAAAAATTGGCTCACTACTTCGGCTTAAATCCCGCATTACTGCTATGGATTTTCATCCGGATGGCCGTTCGCTCCTACTTGGTGCTGGAGATGGACAGATCTATCGCTGGCACTTTGAGAAGGAAGCCGCTGCCTCAACCTTGGACGAGCAAGAAAGGAGCTTGGAGCGCTACAGCGGTCATGCCGAAGCGATAAATACGCTAATTTATCATCCTTTCGGCCGGGTATTTTTCAGTGCAGATTGGAGCGGTGTGTTAAGCGCTTGGTTCGGTTACGATAGCGCCCCGCATGCAGGTATGTATGACAAAAATGCTCTGGGGCCGCTTTTTTTCTCAAGGAAACCCTTGCGCCAAAAAGAGAACCGGAGAGGGCTCAGTCCGATTGAGCGGTTGAACATCAGCGCCGACGGCCGGACACTGTTGGCTGGTCTTGGGGACGGTGGGTTGGAAGCTTGGAAAGTACGAGGCTTTGTGAGGGCTGGAGAGATAGCGGCTCATCAGGGTTTGATATACGCCGTGGCCTTAAGCGCGGATGGCACCCAGGCTGCAAGCTCCGGCAGGGATGGAAAGCTGAAGATTTGGAGGATTGAAGAAACAGAAGATAAGCGGTTACCTCTTAAGTTCAGCCTGCAGAAGCAGTTTGAGATAAGCGGGGTGCACCATCTTGCATTCCTGGGAAGCCACGGGGTAATCGCCGCCCGTAGTGATGGTAAAATTTGGACGGTTAGGCTGGATTGAGGGTAAATACTCGTACGCTTAATAAGCGATTACGATTAAGAGGCGTTACTATGCGAATTAAGAATCTGATTGTTTTTTGCTTGAGCTTGGCGATTGTGGCTGCGGACCAGGCCACGAAACTAATTGCTTTGAATGACTTTTACGAGGGAGAGAGTGTTTCAGTTATTCCTGGATTCTTTAATTTGACCTTAACGTTCAACAAGGGTGTGGCTTTTGGTTTGTTAGCTGACCTTCCTGACCCCACTCGGCAGGTCTTGATTGCTTCTGCCACCCTGACGGCACTGGGGGTGATTTTTTTCCTGCTAATTAAGCACTACCGGCATGATTTTGTTGCGCAGTTGGCGCTAGCGGCGATAGTTGGCGGCGCGTTAGGTAACATTATTGACCGGTTGCGCCTAGGCAAAGTCGTAGACTTCCTCGATTTCTATTACGCGTCTTATCATTGGCCGGCTTTTAATCTCGCCGACAGCGCGGTGTGCCTGGGAGTTTTAGTGCTAATGTTTCGACCTACAAAGGCGTGTAAGGTAAGCCCGGCCGCCACTAAGGCAGTTTCGTAAATCCCAGAAATCGGTTAGCATAATGAGGTTTGTTTTTATTTCCTAATAGGTGAATGCTATGAAACCTGTTATGAAAGCCGGAAGCTTTTTGGCAGGCCTATCCTTAGTTTTTGTGCTGGGTTGTGGTGGAGGCCGTGCCACCAACGCTGAGAAAGGTGCCGTGACGGGCGCTGTGGTTGGAGCAGGAGGCGGGGCGGTGGTAGGACATCAGCTTGGAAACACCGGAGTCGGCGCAGCTGTTGGAGGTGTTAGCGGCGCTGCGACAGGCGCGGTGGTCGGCGCAGCAGAAGATCGAAATTTTAAAGATACAGTTGAAGTACAACAGGAGCTGCTTAAAAAGCAGGAGCAGGAAATTAAACGTCAGAATTCCGAGATTGAGGACCTAAACCGCCAAAAATATCATAATGATTCCTTAAGGCGTTTTGAAAAACCCACTTCTCAATCTAGCCTGCGGTAGGTTGCTTGGGGCTTTAAACAGATTCGAGTAATTATTTTTTTGGGGGGGATGTTAAAAATGAAAACTAAACTAGCTCTGCTTATCCTGGTGTCGTTACTGGGCAGCGCCTGCACTGACCCGGGACAAACAACCGCAATTGGAGCCGCTACGGGTGGAGCAGTCGGCGCTGGCCTGGGGGCGATTATCGGCAATCAGAGCGGGAATCCTGGAGCGGGCATGGCCATAGGTGCCATCAGCGGCGCTGGCATAGGGGGAGCCATCGGCAACGCGCTTGAAGCGCAAGAAAAGACGATTCGTTCCCAGGACGAGGCTCTGGAGCGAAGCGAGCGCATGATCTCCTCGCAGCGCGCAGAAATTGAGGAGCTTAAGCGCGCCGGAAACGACAGCATCAGTTTTAAACCTAGCTCACAGAGCGGCCGCGAGATGCGCTCGCCTTCAGAACCATATGCATCTACGGCTTGGCAACGTGAACCTGTTTCTCCTTCCTTTTCTTCCCCCGCCTTTCCACCCTCCTCTGCGGCGGATTCTTCGGCAACGTCAAGCGCGCGCGGCGCTTATCGCTGGGATGATTCTCGCAAAACAGCTGCACCAGCTGGCACCCAAGCTTCGGCAACGGTTTCTTCGGCCGATTCAGCTGATTGCGCTCAGGCTGAAGAAGAGGTACGCAGCGGAGATAGAGCTTCCAACTCGGCTGATAAGTTGTTCCATTACCGTCGTGCACTTAGGCTCTGTCCCAACAGAGCGGACTTTCATAACAGTTTGGGGGAAACATATTTAAAATTGCAGAGAAAAGAGGATGCTGAATTTGAATTCCGGGAAGCTCTGCGGGTTGATCCGGGGTTTAGTGCGGCCCGGCAGAATTTAAACGCGATTTCGCGTTAAAAAGAACGAGGAAAAACGCCATGGCTATATGCAAGTTTGGGTTGATTACAGTACTACTTGCGCTGTGCAGTTGCGCTTCCACTAAACTCTCGGCACCTGTTCCTGCTGATACAGAGCAGCCAGCTGTTGAAACAACTGAAGGCTCCCTACCTTCTGGGCTTGAACAAGCCAACGCCGAGTTGGCCCTGGTTGATCAGCGCGTCTCTGCACAGCGGGCCTTGCAAGCTGAATCGGAAGAAATCATGCAAGATCTTAAGCGGCGCGGAGCCGAAGTTCGTTTAACTAAACGAGGGGTGGTAGTCAATCTTCCGGATGTGCTTTTTGGTTTTGATAGCGCCGATCTTAGCGCCGATGCGTTACGTGCCATTCGTGAAATTGCGGTGGTGGCCAAGGCCTATTCCAGTCGCCGTTTGGCGGTTGAAGGTCACACCGATGCGATTGGAACTATTCTCTACAATAAAAAACTGTCAGATGAGCGCGCCCGCAGAGTCGCAGAACAGCTGGCGAAAGAATCCATACCAACCAGCCGGATCACCGTCTATGGATTCGGCGAAACTCGGCCGATTTCATCTAACCGCACAGAAGCGGGACGCAAGCGTAATCGCCGGGTGGAAGTGATTTTTGAGAACGTTTAGCCCGTCTGCGGTCAGTCACCTACGCCTTAAGATGCCACCGCCTCTTTGCGAACAATCGTAAGCGGTGGTTGGCCTTCGCTGATGGTTTCCTTAGTAATCACGACTTCTTTAATCTCCGGGTTGCTAGGAACGTCGTACATAATCTCCAGCATGACGGTTTCAAGAATAGAGCGTAGTCCACGAGCACCTGTTTTCTTCTCCAAAGCTTCCTTTGCAATCTGGCTGATCGCATCTTCGGTGAAGGTTAAGTCGACATCTTCCATTAGCAACAGAGTTTGAAACTGTTTAACTAAAGCGTTCTTAGGCTGTGTCAAGATCGTTGTTAAAGCCTTGTGGTCTAGAGCCTCTAACGGCGCCACTACCGGCACACGTCCAACGAACTCCGGAATCATGCCATATTTTAGCAGATCCTCCGTTTCCAACTTAGATAAAACAGCATCTTTGGAGGTGCTAGAGTCCTCGTGCTTTACACCAAAACCGATGCTCTTTTTGCCGATGCGTTTCTTGATGATGTTTTCCAGACCATCAAATGCGCCGCCAACGATGAACAAGATGTTGGTGGTATTGATCTGAACAAACTCTTGCTGGGGATGTTTGCGGCCGCCTTTAGGGGGAACACTCGCAATTGTGCCCTCCATGATTTTAAGAAGCGCTTGTTGAACACCTTCACCGGAAACATCTCTAGTAACAGAAGGGCTATCGCTTTTGCGTGCAATCTTATCGATCTCATCAATGTACACAATGCCGCGCTGAGCTTTTTGAATATCATAATCCGCAGCTTGCAAGAGATTTACAATGATATTCTCTACATCTTCTCCCACGTATCCAGCCTCAGTCAGGCTGGTGGCATCGGCGATGGTGAAGGGCACCTCCAGTATCTGCGCCAAAGTTTGAGCCAGTAAGGTTTTGCCAGCTCCGGTCGGACCAACCAGTAAAATATTTGATTTTTGCAGCTCTACCTCGTTTCGAGGAGTGCCGTTTCGTTGGATGCGCTTGTAATGATTGTGAACCGCTACCGATAAAACTTTTTTGGCGTACTCTTGTCCGACAATATACTCATCCAAAGCCGCTTTAATTTTCTTCGGCGCTGGCACCTGTAGACGTGGGGACCTGGCGGACACATCATCGACATCTTCGGTCAAGATATCGTTACACAGGTCGACGCACTCGTCGCAAATATAGACCCCCGGCCCGGCTACCAACTTGCGTACTTCGTCCTGAGTTTTGGCGCAAAAGGAACATACCAATCTGCCGCCGCTTTTCCCTCTTTCTTTGGCCATTATACCCCCTAAAACACCTTCAAAACCGTGTAGTGTCGATTGCTACATCCATCCCTCTTCCCACCTGTGTGTCTTTATTCAGATGCGCCTACCACCCCGGAAGAAGCCGGTAGAGCGGCCTGAATCCCCATAATTTTAACCTTTAAATAACAAGGGGTTATAGACTCCATAGGCTAAGTGGAGAGTTCGGTCTCACCGTTAGCTTTACATGCAAAACACGTTCCCAAGCTGTCGGATAAGATTGAAGGACGAGTTACTATCACCGGTAACCGGTAAGCGTTCACGCGTGGAATTGATTTCACTTTCTCCGGAGAAAGTAATATTCACGTGAACGGTTACCATCACACAGACAGTGTTAGATTTCTTCATAAAACGTAAGGTCATTCAATCTGGTACGACCTAATATTGGCCTTGTCGCATATGCATATCTCGCGCAAAGGGTTGACAAATTAAGCTAGAGGGCTATGCGCGAGATATGTATATGTGACAAGGTTTAATAAAAGCTCAGGTTAGCAGAGCCTTTCTGGTGATGGCTGACGGTAACGCGGAATTAAATTCACTTTCTCCAGAGAA
>JAAYZI010000129.1 GCA_012514925.1 Deltaproteobacteria bacterium
CTTACTATCCACCTCAGTCATACTGTCATTGAGGTGTATCGCCCACACCTTATCCATACCGAGAACACTCTTAACCTGCGCCACAATAGCTTCCAGGTCTTCACGCCAGTTATAGCCGCTGGCCCACATGTGCTGAGTATCCAGCGCAAATCCAACCCGAGTCTTATCATCAACTGCAGAATAAATCTCTGCCAGTTCCTCGAGCTTATCGCCGATTATCTTCCCTGCCCCAGCCGAAACTTCAAGTAACAATTTGGCCTGGTTATCAGATTTTTCCAAGATCCAATTTATGCCGCGTGCCGCCTGTTTAAACCCGTCCTGTTCCTGCACCTGGTCTTTATTGCTACCAACATGAAAAATAACGCCATCAGCTCCCACCCGCGCGGCCAAATCAAGATAGTGGACCAAGGATAGTTTAGAAAGATGGAATTTGGCTGGATCAGGGTTGGCAAGATTAATCAGATAAATGCCGTGAAAGAACACCTTTCGGATAGAGGAAGAGGCCTTAGCAGTTAAATAATCCTGCTCAATACCAGGAGCAAAAGGCTTTGAGTTCCAACGCTGTGGCGCCGACGGATGGATCTGAATGGTATTGACTCCGAGTGCCTCTCCATTCTTAATGCAAGAGGCCAGCCCCCCTGCCAGAGGCACATGACAGCCCCAGAAACGTTCCACCTCACGGTCTCCTGAAATCCAGCCTCACCCCTTGGCAAGCAATTCGTTTAGCTTTTCCATGACCTCAAACGCATCCGCCACATAGAGCACGTCTGCCTTGCCGTGGGCCCAACCACATCCCGCATCCAAATTAATGGCCCTCCGCTCGCTTATAAAGCGCCATCCTACCACATGAGGCTCCTCACCGTGACAACATGTAGAAAGTCCCTTGGGGTGCCGCGGGGTAGACCCAGTCTGCCCCACCTGGTTTAAGTGACTCATAAACGAGAGCACCTCTTGACCTTGAGCGCTTAAATCCACCAATGATTTGCTGCTGCCAAGAGAAGCCTTGGCGGAAGAAATAAATCCACGGATCAAGGTCTCTGCTTTCTTAGCATCATTTTCAGGAGCAGCTTGTTTTTTTGTCCACCCCGCACCAGCCACAAATAAAATCTTGGCATCCGGACGGATCGTCTGGGCGTCTGCTGGCGGGGCTTGAAACCCCTCAACCTTAGTGCGTTTGCAGGTATCCGGCAGCTCAACCGAAATCTGCTCCGCCTTAAGGGCTGGAGAACCTCCCTGCCAGGGAGAGAAGGCACCGCTGGAAAGCAACAAGATCCAAGGACGCTGACTCTGGCTGAGAGTTGCCACCATGCGCTGACGATAGAACCAGCGCTGCACTCTAAGCTCACCAGAGGAACTATCCAGCGCCGAGACTTGGGTGTCGATCCGACCAGAGACTCTTTGCGCCAACCCGGGCAAAGCGCGGCAAAAGCGCGAAGACGCTGGCGCTAAAACAAGCGACGCTTTACAAGCGCCAAGCAGCGCCTCGGCCGCGGCAGCATCGCTGGCGTATCTGGACACGCCGAAATCCTCGCCGCAAACAGCTAAACATCTGGCAGCGCCGCAACCCCCAGCCGCCGTCAGGGCTGCATCAATTTGCTCCCCAATTAAGCCCACTGTCAGCGTGGCATTTTTCTGGCCGCTACAAAGTTCAACTGCCGCGCCTAATGCTTCAAGCGCTGCCTTAGAGAGTGAACCGTCAGATTCCGTATGTGCTAAGAAGAGAATATTTTCCATGGTGTGTATTTGCTCCCAAAAAAACCTAATTTGAGATCCATTCAAACAATTCCTGGGCAATCTCAGCTGCCGACACATCCTTTACCACTTTGGTGGAGCGCACTTGCTTAGGCAGCTCAACATTGACGTAATTTATGCTTCCTGCACCAACCGATACAGATGCGGCTTTTTGCAGAGCAGGCATGACCACCCTCATATTCTGCATGCCAACCTGTGGGCTATTAGCGGGTTCCGGCAGATTTCCAGTAGCCCAGGCGAGCATAGCCGGGGCTCCACTGCACACAGAGACCTGGTAGCGTCCGCCCTCAATCCGCTCTAAAATCCGAAGGGAGCCATCGCTTTGAACCTTTAGCTCATCCACCGCCAAAAACTGGTCCAAAATGCCCAGGCGCTCGCCTACCAACTGCATCGTCACCCCAGCGTCACGGGAAGCTGAAGAGCAGCCACCAAAAAGCAGCAGGCGCGAACGGTCAAGACCAGGGATCTTTTCTATGGCCGACGCTAATGCGGCCGCCACCTCAAAAGCATCAGTAAACCCGCTGGCAGACCCATCTAAAGCCACCAGTTCAAAAGGAACCTTCTGCGCAACCGTCATCATCAGTTGCTGCAGTTTAGCTTTAGGCGCCAGACTTACCAGGTAGACTTTGCTGCCAGGTACATTTTTAGCAAGGTGCGCAGCCTCATAAAGCGAGTGGGCCGCCCAAGGGTCTAGCACCGCCGGGAGCATTGCTTCATTCTTCAGGGTTGGCGTGCCCTGACCCGAAGCAGGCTCTAGAGTCTGCAGTGGGTCGGGAACCAAGCTTGCGCAAACTACGATTTGAAATCCATTCGTGGTCATAAATTCTCCAGCTTCCAAAACGAGTTGAAACCTATAACATCTTGTTTCTGTGTTGTCATGCCCGTTCCACCCCGCGCATACATGGTGGAGTAGAATGGATGCGGTATTTAAATCTTTGTGTTATGCTCCTGCTCGTTTTTAGTTTTTATAAGTGGATCCTATGAGTTACGGAGAGTCTGTTGCTCGAATCGGTGTTTTTGCGTACCGCGCACTTAAGACAGTCGCCATCTTCGCCGCTGTCTTGATTGGAGGAGCTTTGGATGCTGCCGCCCAGCAGAGGCTGGCCCAACCGCGAGACTTCACACACACCTACCAAGCTGAGGTCCTGGCGCCAGACGCGTTTCAATTTCGTCAGTGGGTAACATGGAGAACCAGTAAAGGCACGGATGCGGTGTACGACTATTTTGGGTTTCGTCACGAATTGATCTACGGACTCACGCATGATTGGCAGCTCTCCTTGTTTTTAAGCGACTGGTATTACGAAAAGACCGACGCCGGTGAAACGCAAGAAACTAAGTGGAAAGACGTGGCGGCACAGACCGTTTATGTTCTAAGCGATCCGGCTACTGACTGGATCGGCAGCGCGCTCAATGCCGAGGTGGCGGGCGGAAATGATTTTTTGGAGTTACAAGCGAAGCTGGTTTTACAGACGGATATAATGGATGTTCTAACGCTGGCCTACAACGCCGGCGTGGCGGCCCAGTGGGACGGATCGATAGAGCCTAAAGACCGGGGCGAATTCGAGCAGAGCTTTGGCGTTTCCTGCCAGGTTCATCCGAATTTTGCGCTTGGCCTTGAGCTTCTGCACCAGATCGGTTTCCCAGGATGGGAAGATTCCGACGATCCGCTTATCTATCTCGGTCCTGTGCTGACCGCGCGAAACAAAATCTGGTGGGTTACTATAGCGCCGCTTTTTCAAACTACAAATGTAGACGCCGAGCCTGAATTCCAGGTGCGCCTGTTAGCAGGGATCGATTTGTAGCCCCCGGTGGAATTAATATTTTGCGCCTGATAACTAGTTATGTTTAGCCTTAAAAACCGACAAGTTCTGATCACGGGGTCGACCCGAGGAATTGGATTGGCGGTGGCGCGTATGGCGTTACAATATGGCGCGGCGGTAGGGGTCCATGGAAGCCGGGCTGATTCTGTGGAGAGTGCTTGCCAAAAGTTACAGATGGAAGGCGGGACGATCTATCCCTGCCCGGGGGACCTAAACAACCCGGAGAATGCGCCCACTGTGGTAAGTACTTTTCTAACGAAGGCCGGAAAGATAGACGCCCTAGTTAACTGCGCAGGAATCGGAGAGGCACGGGCCTTTCGGGGTATGACGTTGGAGAATTGGCGTCACACTTTTCAAGTTAACCTCGAATCAGCCATGCTCGCCACCCAAGCGGCCTACTTCAGCATGAGGGAGCAGCGTAGCGGCTCAATCGTCAGTATCGCCTCCTTAAGCGCTCACGGTCCCGGCAAATGGATGGGCGCAGATTATGCCGCCAGTAAGGCTGGACTTGTGAGTTTGACCCATTCCCTGGCATTTGAAGCCGCGCGATTTGGCGTGCGGGTCAACGCAGTTTCGCCTGGAATGGTCGATACTGATATGACCGCCAAGCTGAGCGACCAAATGCGAGCCTCGCTTGGAATACCGCTTCAGCGCTTCGCTAAACCCGAAGAAATCGCCTCAGCGGTTCTATTTTTACTTTCCGATGCAGCCGCTTATATTACCGGCCAGGTCTTACACGTTGACGGCGGACTTTGGATGAGGTCTTAGAAACCTTAAAGGATTGAAATGGGATCACCTAAGCGCGTTGTCGTTACCGGAATGGGGTTAGTAACCCCACTCGGGCTGGATTTAGCTTCGGTCCAGTCCAAGCTATTTGCAGGACAGACAGGAATAGGCCCGATCTCAGCCTTTGACCGCACTCAGTACCGCTCGCAAAACGGCGGAGAGGTGAGTTCGGAAGCTCTTGCGGCGGCACTAGACTCTCAAAAATGGCGCCCCACCACAGACCGCGCCACAGACATGCTTCTAGTGGCGGCGGCACAGGCTTTGCGGCAGGCTTCCCTTCTGCCGCCAGAAACTGAAACGCATTTGGTAGATGCCAGCCAGGATGAAATCGCCGTGCTGGTAGGAAGCGGGCTGGGAGCCTCACAACATGTGACTGAATCGTGGGAAACGTACTACTCTCAGGGTAAGCGTGGACTCCGTCACACCACGATCCCACGCTGCATGATGAACTCCGTAAGTTCTCACGTCTCAATTTCTTTTGGCCTAAAAGGCCCTAATTACGTGATCTCCTCGGCATGCGCCTCCTCCACAATCGCACTAGGCCAGGGGTTTCGCATGATCCGTAATGCCGATGTGCGGCGGGTACTGGTGGGTGGCACGGACGCGATGTTTATCGAGCCGCTGTATGCGGGTTGGGATAAGCTGGGCGTGATGTCGCGCCACTCTGATCCGGCGCAAGCTTGCCGCCCTTTTGACTTAAACCGAGATGGTTTCGTTTTAGGCGAAGGATCTGGAGCGTTGGTTTTAGAGTCTCTGGCGGATGCAAGCAGCCGTGGCGCTACGATTTATGCCGAGCTGCTCGGCTATGGAGAGTCTTCAGACGCAAGCCATATTACGCGTCCCAGCGCCGTCGGCCAAGCGGCTGCTATGGCTGCGGCACTACGCAGCGCAAGCCTACAGCCAAAGGATATCGACTTCATTAACGCCCACGGCACCGCCACCAAAGCCAACGATTCATGCGAGTCTGAGGCTATTTGTCAAATATTTGGTCCGCCTAAGAAGCAGCCCTGGGTGGTTGCTGCCAAGTCGTTATTTGGACACTCGCTGGGAGCTTCAGGTGTCGTGGAAACCATTGCTGCTATTATCTCTTTAGGTCATGGACGCTTGCATCCCAACCTAAACCTTGAGCACCCAGACCCGCTCTGCAACTTAAACTTGGTAGGTCAAGAAAGCCTTGATATACCGCTTAAGACCTGCATGAAGAACAGTTTTGGTTTTGGAGGCGGCAACGCGGTTTTGATTCTAGGCGGCCCTGATACGGCTGTATAAGGAGGGGAATATGGATCGTAATGAAATAATCGAAAAGCTCCGAACAATCGTGCTGCGAAACAGCCAAAGTGATCTGGGCCAGCGCGCCGTTAGCGAACAAGATCGTATTGATTCGTTAGGGATTGACTCCCTGGCGATGCTTGACCTGATCTACGATTTGCAGCAGGAGTTTGGGATAGAAATGGATCCTCAAGACTTGATTCCAGTCGTCACAATCGGAGATCTTGTAACTATGATTAAAAGCAGGGTCTCCGCATGAAACGTTTGCGGCACCTGCTTGAGTACCTTGGCTTGCGGGTGCTACTGTTCTTGGTGGACTGCGCCCCCCCGGCTCTTAGCCTGCGTTTGGCCGACTTTGGCGCAGATCTAGCTTATCTACTCCTTTTCTCACGTCGACGCATCGCCGTTAGTAACTTGCTCGCCACCCACATTGCGGCGGATGCGCCCTCTGCCAGACGCCTGGCGCGTCTCTCGTTTAGGTGCTTTGCCCGTATGGCGGTGGAATCGCTCTGTTCAGATCGCTATTTAGAGCAGCATAACTGGCAGGATTGCATCGAGTGGGAGGCATCGCCAGAGCTGTTGCAAGTTTTAAATGACCCGCAGCAGGGGTTGATTTTAGCATCAGGCCACTTGGGTAGTTGGGAGGTGGCAGCACACTTGCTCTCTTACCATAAACCCGTGGTGGGAATTACCCGTAGTATGAACAACCCTTACACCGAGCGCTTAATTTCCCGCCGTAAGTCACGAGGTCGCTTTGAGCTTACTCCCAAACACGACTTAAACACCGCTCGCTTAGTAACAGCCCTAAAACAGAAAAAAATCCTAGCAATTATGATTGACCAGCATGCCTATAGCCGCGGCGTGCGAATCGATTTTCTTGGCCGTAGCGCTTCCTACGATAAGGCAGTGGCTCTGCTGCACTTAATTACTAAGACACCGCTTTGCTTCGGCTACTGCATTGCAACCGCCCCCATGCGTTTTAAATTTATCGCCAGCGACCCTATTTCTTACGCCGCCACCGGCGATAAAGAAGCCGATGTCCGCGCTATTTTGAAGCTATTAAACGATCACCTGGAAACAGCGGTACGAACCTACCCAGATAAGTACCTATGGAGCCACCGCCGCTGGCGGCCGGAATAACAATCGTATCCGGTAAGCGTTCACATGAATAATAAATTAAGTGATTACAATCTGTTACCAGTGCGATTATCATGAAAAAAAAGTGGTCACCCCCTGATCGGGGGCGGCAGATTTTGCAAACGGTTACCGGATACCCTACTCTCTTAAGCGACCCATTAAATCATTACTTTCAATCACCCCAGCTAGCGCCATCAACATGGCATCAGACAATACCTGCTCCACTTTGGCTTGAGTCATAACGGGATGCTTTGCCTCTCCGCTACCTGAATAAGTCGCCGTATACAGTACTGCGTAGGTGCTATCTCGAAGCTCGACCCTGACCACAGCTTTGGCCTGTGCGTGAGTTGTAGGAAAGCCCGGCGTAACCTGAACCCGCCACTCCAATATCTGGCCCACTAAGACCTTATCTGAAGTTGGAGAGACATAAGTGCCCTGATCTCGCAATAAGTCCTCGAGCGCCAATTGCACATTCAAGGCCACATTTCCGTCCGGCTGCAAAAGCCTTCCATCAATTTCACCTACCTCCGTATAGGCACGTTGGTCCTCGAAGGTCCCAACACGAACTTTAGTCACAATGGTCTTCGGTGAAATTACGCGCGCGCTCCAAAAGCGAAAGATGTTATCTACACGCAGTTTCTTACCAAGTCCCGGGGAGCATGAGTAGAAGAATACCAGCGCACCACCAAAGAACATCACTGTGAAAATACGCTTAAGCATACCCTCTCCCCTCTAAATCAGATCCACTCACTTTCCATAAGCGCTGCCACCTCGCCCGCCACCCGTTCGTCCGGATCCGAAACTCCCTGCGCGAGCGCTTCTTTAATCCGGGCTACGTCACGATTATCGCATTTAGACTTTAGCTTGCAAAGCGCCCAAAATGCATGCTCCCGCACCAAAGCGGAAGGATCTTGTTGGGCTTTACTAAGTAAAATGTCCAAAAGTGAAGGTGAGCCACTATTACCCGCTACTACGGCGGCATTACGTAGGAGCCGCTCCCTTCCACAGCGCATCAGAGCTGTGCCGGAGAAAAGCGCTTCGAAGCCACGTCGATCTTGAATCTCCAAAATCCGTCTCAAATCTAGAAACGGCCCCACTCCGGCCGAGGCTCTAAACTCTGGAAAATCCGCATCCCCGGCCTGACTTGAATCAGCATTATACGGGCACGCTTCCTGACAAATGTCACAGCCAAAAATCCACTCCCCCAGCCACTCCCGCTCCTGCCAAGAGAAGGATCCCTTTTTTTCTACCGTCAGGTAAGCAACACACCGGCGCGCATCCAGATAGCGAGCGCTAGACAAGGCCTCACTACGGCAAGCGTCGACGCACCGTCTACACGTTCCACAGGAACAGGAGGGAGAAACGGTCGCTTGATACCCTAAGACATCAAGGTCCCATAGAACTTCAGCTAAAAATAAATATGAGCCTAAAGTCGGCACTATCAACAAAGAATTTTTCCCTATAAACCCAAGACCTGCGGCTGCTGCAAGGGGCTTTTCATACAAACTCGTCGCGTCACAGCAAATTTTATGCTTAAACGAAGCTCCACTTTCACTTGCAATAGACTCAAGCAACTTTGCCACACGAGTTCTTAAAACACGGTGGTAGTCCTGCCCCCAAGCAAATCTTGCCACCCTGCCGAAATCTTGTGGTAGTTCTAAGGGGCCGTGCGAAGTAACGCCGTAGCGTACCCCCAGCACCAATATTGACCTGAAGGCGGTTTCAAGGAGCTTGGAAGCGCCAGAGCGCTCTCTGGTCCGCGACAGATAGGTCAATTCTGCATGAAAGCCCTGATCACACCACTTATTTACCATCTTTTCTGCCTCCGACTGGGATGTTAACTTGGGCGGGACAAGGGTGTGCAGGTTGAATCCATGTTTTGCGCAGATGCTTCTTAGCCGCTCTATGGATATCTTAGACATAAAATAATATTAGCGAGGACATCATGAACAGTTCAAGCAGAGCGCATAACCTTAACTTTTTTGCCGCTCTTATTGGTTTATTTTTAACTCCACTGGCAACGATCACAAAATTGCTTGAGGCCAAAAAATACCACTTTGCCATATTGATGGTAGGGCTGCTTTTAGTGGTGGTTTTCGCACCGTTTGCTATTCGCCTTTACACTCAGAAACACAGCATGTACAGACTTGATGTGCTACAAAGTTTCGTTTTAGCAACGACCATTGCCTTTTTCCTTTTTATTCTGTTTGAGTATCTGTTTCTGCGTGTGATGGGGGTGAAACCTCATATCCCCGGTTTCATAAGCGTTGTCTGTTTCTCTTTGGCCCCGATCATCATTATGATCCTGATGATTTATACGCTTAATTTCTGGGCTAGCGGAAGTGCTCAGTATTTATCTTTCTTCCTAAATGGGCACGCCACTCTTAGTCCCGCCTGTGTCAATGCCGCTTTTTGGGTAAAGACGGTTTGTTGCATTCTCTCTGGGATAGTTTTCATGTACGGAATTAAGATCTGCGGAAACAATCTGTTCACCAGCAACGCTCTGATTATTACCCTTTTTTCCGCAGCACCCCTCTTTGCTGCGTTTTTTCTCTCGATTGTAATGGCCGATTTTATAATTCCCGGTACCGCCAATATATATCGCCAGCTAATTACCACCCCTACTTACTTACTTAATGTGTAGGTGGCGGCAGTTTATGACCAGTTATCCTGTCTACTGGTAAAGAGTTGACGAAATTGATATTTTCAGTTAAATCCAAGCCCCAAGCTGAAAGCCCACGGGCTGGCTTACGAGTTAACTGCGTCCCCATCGTCTAGGGGTTAGGACGACAGCCTTTCACGCTGTAAACAGGGGTTCGAATCCCCTTGGGGACGCACCTTTCCATTTTTATCTAATCCAGACTTTTATTATACCCCCTCTGGAAGGGTGCCCTTACACTGCAAAACTGACCCCTTCTTAATCCCGCCGCGCGCTGAGGACCCTGCCGGGACCTCTAAGACATACAAATTATCGCCTTCCACGCTGCGGCTTTTTTCGTTGTTGATGGGCACGTTTTCTAAGATACCTTGCACTCTAAAGTCGCTATCCATAAAAATCATATCAAGTGATACATAGGTATCCTTCATCCAAAAACTTAGTTTTTGAGGCCGGGGGTAAATGAAAAGCATGCCACGATCCGGCGCGAGATGTTTCCTAAACATCAATCCCTTGGCGCGTTGGGCGGGGTTATTGGCGATCTCAACTTTAAAAATCAGCGGCTCCTGCTGCGAGTTTTCAAAGTGACACTGTACTAGCCCTCTGTTCTCTAAACGGCGCTGGTACCACAAAAGCGCGACAGTAACTACAACAAAGAAGAGAAGTAAAATTACAGCGTGTTTGTACTTGGCCCTTCGTTTTTTGGTGTTTGTGCCCACTATTCCTCCAGTCCTCGATACACAGTAATTTATCCAACTGGTCTATTTTGCGTCATCACCTGACTAGCCATCAAGCCCTCATATGTATCCGCCACCGGAGGCCGCAACAACAGCCTGCGACCCTCTTCGGCGCGCAAGGCCAATTCTGGATGAGTTTCCTTCAAACGCGAAATCTGATGCAGATGGTCAGCCGTTTGGGAGATAAGCCTGGCCGCATCTCCTTCTGCCACACCGCCAAGCCTCAGATAACCCGTAAAATCAGGCCAACTTTCGCTCTCTAACCAGGTTACAACAGTTGTAGCAGCATCCGGCTGCACTATTACCTCAACTGTTGAAAGATCCCGCCGGTACAACTGAGCAACCCGATTCACAACCTGCTGCATTTGCTCAAAATACTTTTTTTTCAGCGGATTAGCGCGAATACTAAGATAGTTTCTATGCGGATCTCCTGCGATAGAGCCAATCAATCCAACAAACTCTTCCAGCCCTAAATCATCAAGAAGGTGATCGTTAATCGCCTCGGCTAACTCCAGCACCAAGCTCGTGCACAATTCCGCCGCCCACAAC
>JAAYZI010000130.1 GCA_012514925.1 Deltaproteobacteria bacterium
ATGAACATTACTTTCTCTGGAGAAAGTGAATTTAACTCCGCGCCACCGCCCAGGCAGAAAACAAAAATTGCGTAATCAATTCCACGCCTGAACGGTTACTCTAAGACAAGCGGAAATAAGGGAAGCTCAAGCGAATTTGTGGTAACTTACATACAAAAACTTAGCTTTACATTACAAACGGTGTTAGAATTCACTGGGGTCGTAGCCCCTAGCAAATTACGGAGGGCACCGATGAACAATCCGATTCAACGGGGGAAAAAAGCCTGGGAAGGCGCGCTGGAGCTAGCAAAGAACTGCTTAAGTGGCATTGATCGGGCGGCGGCCCGCGTGCAAGAGGAGCTGCTTGGAAAACAAGAGCTCCCTGAACTGGCTCTCCCGGGGGGTGGAGAGTTCGATCTTAACTCAGAACTGGTACGGCCAATTTTAGCATCCAGTCCAGAGGGGGAAAGCCGCGATTCAACCACCACTGACCTTAACGCCCAGCAGACACTACTTGAAGAGAGGTTCGGCATTGATCGCGGTGCCTTGAAAGCGCTTGACCGCGAAACTCTCGGTATTTTGGCACGTCTGATCCAGAAAGGGCCATGCGCAGCCAGATTAAGCATCCGCATCCTAAATGCCGTGCACCGCACCAGCCCCTCTCGTGAACGGGAAGCGCTAAGAAAACTGGATTCCTATCCAGGACGTCTGGACATCCTTGAGGACTTTCTAAACCAGATTGGACACGACGACCCCTTTATAGCAACAGCCCGGGCCCAGGTAATAGTACTGCCTATCCGCGATATCCCCCACGGCGCCAAGGTCAGCGAAGATCCCGTCGGCCACCGCGAACGAGTGCGCGGCACCAGCGGGCATATCATCACCGGCATGATTTATTGCGCCTACGATCCAGACAGCCCGCCCACAAGCGTGGGTTTTTTCAGCAAACGTCAAGCAGTGATGCGCCCCTTTGAAAGCTTTAACCCGGAGCGTTTTAGCACAAAAAAATCCACAGAGGTGCAGCAACGACGCAGCCAACTAGCGCAGGAGATCTTAGAGAATCTTACGCTTTTAGATTTGGAGCAGCAGCCAGAACTGGTGGAGGAGCTGGGAAGTCCCTTAATCGCGCGTAACCTTGCGGTTTATCGGGAGCTTCAAGCCGCTATCGCAGCTTATAAAGAGCAAGCGGATGCGATTATGTATGGGGGGCAGATCACCATCTCCACCATTGAGCGTTTCCGGGTTAGGACCGACCTGGGCGGGAGTTTCTTGAGTTGGTTTCAACGACAGATTGAAGCCGATGTGGATCTACCGGAAGGCATTCGCATTGCCTACGAAAACTTTGTTGATCCAAACGTGGATCTTTCTCCCGCAGAAGAACGCGATATTGTGCGGGGCCTCTTGGCCTATCAACGTCTGCACTCATTTATCAGTAAAGAGACCGTCTTCTCCGGCATTGAAGCAGACCTTAAGGAGTACGACGCACTTTCACAGAACGACCCCTTAAGACTGGATGCGCGCGTTGAAGCAGCGCGACGTATGCTGCAAGAGTCTGCAGCTGGGGGCGAAAGCGAGATGCGAGTCAGCGAACTGGGGGCGGTATTGAGCCTTAGCGGCATGACAGAATTTCGCCGGGCCATGAATGCTCGCGAACTGGCGCTTTATGGCGGAACCTTTGAGCGGGCGATCCAGCACTTCAAGGGGCTTATGATCAAAGATGGCCGCTGGCGAGAGGACTGCCTCCAAGAAAGCGTGCCAATGAAGCGTTTAAAGCTCACTTTATACGGTGCCAAGATCGGAGTAGAGAACGAATCTGACCTGGACAAGCGCGCGGTTCTAACTCAGCAAGACTTTAAGGCCATCTATGACGCCATCTTTCATTTTACCATCTCCTCCGGCGATGACCGCCGCTTCCTGTGCGCCATGCCAATTCCCCATTTCCGCGAAATGGTTGCACGGGTGGTGGTGGCCTACCGCAAAGCCGCCTACTTGGACGCTGCATTGGCGGAATATCAAGCTGCCAACACGTCTCAGGGCGAGCCACCGCCTCTTAACCGGGAAGATATCGGAGATGCGCTTGCCGACTGGAAGCCGGTGCTGATCTTCGGCAATAACTTAAAGCCAGAGGAAGTCTTTATGCGCGAAGAACGCCTGGCGGGAAACAAGGTATGGCGGCTGGCCGACCTGGCGACATGCGCCAACTGCCGCGGTTTAGGAAACGAGCATTTCCGCAAACTCCTGCCTCAGATCGAGCGCGAGGCGGGAGCAGGTCTCTTTCTAGATGCGCATGAACCGCTATTAAAAGAAGTGTATCCCCGCGCCGAGCTCTTTCTTCCTGCTTCCGAGTTGACGGAGGTGATTGAACAGGCCTCGGAGGTGCTTAGCCTTCCTTTAGTCCGACCCGTAGAGTTGAACATGAAGAACTTCCTGAGGCTGCCCTTTTTAAGCGCCCTGGAAGTGGAGGAAGTGAAATTATTTGCCAAGTTTAAAGATAAAGTCGAAGGGCTTGGCCTAAACCATAGCGCAGAGCAGGAAGCTCTGAAACAACGGCTAAAGGCCGTGCGCTGCTGCAACGTGCTTAGGGGCCAAATCGGCACAATTGACGAAGCGCATGCCCCGCATCTTATTCTCCGCGAGGAACCATTTGCTAAATTCGCAGGAGAGATTACCGAGGGTAGCGCCGCTTATTTTAATCCGTCGATTTTAGCGGAAAGACTTGATCAGTTAGACCGAGATTTTATAAGCAAGGATCAGCTTCCCGGCGGATGGAGTGAGAAACTAAAGCTCCTTTGCTCTAAAGAGGCCATGGAGGCGCTGCGCTCACAGGGTTTGGGTCTAGTAGACCGCGATACTTGGGTAATCGCACAATACTTCCAGCACTCGTACATGTACTACATAGAGCGGAAGCTGGTAGATACCGTGCAAACTATGCGCACGGAAGTGGATCCCCAAACGACAATGCCTGCGAAAGGTTTCCCCCATTGGATCGGTCCCACTTACCATTTTTATTGGAAAACCGTAGAAGCCGAGACTTATCCCCACATTGGTTTTGGAAGCTTGTATAAGAATTTGCGAATTAGCGATCTGTTAAATCCAGATGATCCTGAAAGGAGAAAGCAGTTTATAGACTATCTAAACTGGATGCGGAGCAAAGAGAGTTTTCCGGCACATACTAAGGCTATCGCCACTGAAATTATACGGCTCGCCAAGACACCTGGCCCCTTTCCTGAGCAGAAATTAACTGATTGGCTGCGGGCACATGATCAGGAATGGAAGCAGGAAAGCTAACCTGGGTGCTGTATCTGGTGAACGGTTACTGGGTACTTAAATGTGCCGCCGCATTTATTCGTTCTAAGACTGGCTCTGTTCCTTTCCTTTATTCAGTCTATCGAATTGCAGTTTAAAAAGCTCCTGGTAGCGGGAGGGGGGGTCGTCGCGCCCCAGAAGCTCATCATGGGTTCCAGACTCGATCATCTTTCCCTCCTCTAGCACAATAATGCGATCTGCCTTCGCGGCAATGCCACAATCATGCGAAATTACGATACGGGTGACATCACTCAGAGCACAAACCCTCTCCAGCACAGCGTCAGATCTACGCTGATCCAAACTTGCGGTTGGTTCATCCAGCACTAGAAACTTTGCTTTGGAAGCCGCCAAACGGGTAAGA
>JAAYZI010000016.1 GCA_012514925.1 Deltaproteobacteria bacterium
TAAGTGGCCTTTGGCTCCCAAACCACTTCGCCGTCTTGACCCACAGGATTGTAGTACTCAGCCAAAATCTCGCAGGGCATAAGCCAGCTCTTCCTGGCTTCCATTTTATAGACTCCTTCCCGCCGCAGAAGCCGACGGTATTTAATCTTCCAATAGTGGTAGGAAACGCCATCCTCTCCGTCCTCATAGGCCGGTAGAAGATACTTACAAATCACCCAGGCTCCATCCCCATTTCGAAACAGTTCCAGGGCGAACCCCCGAAGCTGCACCCCCTGTTTAGGAAAGGGTAACCCCGCCAGGTCCCCGGCGTCGGCGCTACAAATCCTAAGAGCGCCGCGGCGCCACTCAAGCAGTAAACTCGAGAGGCAAACCCCGACGGCTCCATTGCTCTGGATCATAGCCGTCTCCCTATGCGAAGGTATGATCTTCCCGCGCATTGCACTAAAGGCGGGAATGACGACCTCAACGTGAGGTTCGTCTTTGCAAAAGACCGCTGTCTTCTCCAAAGCCGAACCTCACCGTACCCCAGAAACGCGTCAAAACCTCTTCACGAACAAAGTCTCAGAAAATCACAAACCTTAATTTACCGCTGCGACCCGGTCGACCCAAGACACCTCCACCTCCTCGAATCTACCGGGTAGCAGTATGGCTCTTACTACTCTTCACCTCTTTTGAAACAACAAAACGGCACACGACCAGTGCTAAGTATAACAAGGGCTAAATGGTGAATCTAGGTAAAACTCTATCTCGTGCGCCTTAAGCTTGAATATCCCCTTCCATTTGAGTATTTTCACGGACAGTAAAGGAGTAAATTATGAAAGCAGCCCTAATCGGCCCATCTCAATCCGGCAAAAGCACTCTATTTTCGGCTATCAGCGGGAAAGCCCCCGCCCCTTCCGGCGCAACCCGGCTGGAAGAAGCCGTTGTGGCAGTCCCGGACACACGACTTGACTGGCTTACGGCCCTCTACAAGCCCAAAAGCACCGTGCGCGCTAGCATTGATTGTCTTGACCTGCCGGGAGTGAGCTTCTTGGATGAGCCTGGTCGCAGCTCCGCTCGGCGCTTGATCAGCCAGGTAAAGAATTCTGATATGTTCGTTTTGGTGGTGCGTAGCTTCAAAAATGAAGCCGTGCCGCCGTACCGCTCGGAAATTAACCCCGCCAGAGACATAAGAGAGTTGCAGGTTGAATTCATATTGACGGATCTGGAACAGGTCACGACCCGCATCGAAAAGCTTGAAAAGCAGCTGAAACTGGCAAGCAAAACCAAAGCGCAAGATGAAATCGAACTTGCGGTGCAGCTTAAACTCCAAGCGGTGCTCGAGGAGGAAAGGCCCGCTTCTGCAGCGGGGCTTAGCGAACAAGAGCTTGAGCCGGTACGATCTCTGGGGCTTCTAACCCTAAAACCACTGATGGTGGTTGTAAATGTCGGTGAAGATGAACTTACACGCAAGTTTGATTTCTCAGAGTGGCTTGATAGCTCCATTCCTGTACTTACTGTTTGCGCTAAGCTAGAGCATGAGCTAGCACAATTGGACCAGCAGAGCCGCATTGAATTTATGACGGACCTAGGTATTCAGGAGAGCGCAGCCGATAGATTTGTGGCCAGCTGTTATGCGGCCATGGGACTGATTAGCTTTCTTACGGTGGGAGAGGATGAAGTGCGCGCCTGGCCGATTCGCCGCGGCACCTCTGCCCTTGACGCCGCCGGCAAAGTGCATAGCGATATTAGACGCGGATTTATCCGGGCCGAAACCATGGCCTACGCCGACCTGCACACGCTTGGCGACGAAAAGGCCGTCAAAGCCGCCGGCAAAATGCGCCTAGAAGGTAAGACCTACATCGTACAAGACGGCGACATCATCAACTACCGCTTCAACGTTTAGGCTTATCGTAAGTCATAAATTCATTAGGGGACTGCTCACAAAATCCTGAGCCTATCTTTAGAGCTGTTTTTGTACAACTACTCACTTTATGGTGGGGATGGAAATTGATTCAGCGGGAAGAAGGGATTGAGAGATAAAGACGGAAATCCTTCAGCTGACAACAAACCTAAACAAACCTCATCAGAAGGTGGCGCCGCCGGAGCACGACGACGCCACCCTCGCTAGGGGCTTATTGCCCCTTCCTGTTTCTATTGGGGGAGCCCTTCGCGACGATCTCCCCTCTCCGAATTAGAATCCCGGGCGGTGCCTCAAATCCCAGGGAAATTTTATTCCTTGAAATTTTGTTGACAATCACCCAAACTCCGTCACCTATCAGAACCTTTTCACCGACCTTCCTTGTCAGTACTAACATCTTGTTTTCTCCATTCTGCTAGTAACCCCGAATACGGGAGGAACAGTTCCAACTGTCCCTTAAAATGCCCGCATCAGAGGAACCATGGAAGTCTAATCTGTACTAGTCAGTATTCGGTATGACATCTGACTTATACACCTAAACCTTCATGCTTCCCCCGTGCGCACATTTTAAGCAAGGAGAGTAAACCGCCAGTAAAAAACCTTAAAAATCTTCATCTCTCACATAGCATAGTACCCTAAAAAACGACCTCACTCAAAAAATTATTCGGATTTTTCTACACAACTTACGGAAGACTCGAAAATTCACTGGAAATTCAAGTAGCCCAGGCGTAAAACACTACCCGTTCTTTCTTTTTTCCATAATAATTACACTGGTAACACAGTGTAATCACTTAATTTAATATTCATGTGAACGGATATGCGCGACGACTTGTTAGGCGAGGCTTTTCACATCGGGAAGAATCTAAAGAGCGAGGACTCTACAAATGAGACAATTTAAAGATAAGCTGACTACAATCTGTTATTTCTAGTAAGGAGGGTATTGTAATGAATAATACGGCGTGGCTACGCTACCTATTAGGGGCGGCGTTTTTGATAGCGCCTCTAGTCTCATGCGGGGGAGGAGGAGACGGCAGAGGAGCGCAAGAATTCGGCATCAATGTCAGCCTTAACGGTAGACGCCCCTTCCCTAATGACAACGCTTGGAACATTGATATTTCAAAACAGCCGGTGGA
>JAAYZI010000131.1 GCA_012514925.1 Deltaproteobacteria bacterium
TACTGGGTGTTGCGAAGTAATTGGGCCGTGAGAAAAAAGAGTAAGTTCTACGCGGGGATGTTGTCCCTTACAGCTGCACTGCTTGGATTCCTCTTCTTGCTTGTTCCACAGGTTCTGGAGAGTTTGGTTTATTACTACTATCTTGTGCTAGGTTTTGCGCACGCGAGACATAGCGGTTACGGATATCAATGGGAGCCTCCGCCTTATGGATATCCCGGTCTGTTTTTCAGCAAAATCCCTTCACTAGCTTTAGCAGGGTTTGCTGTTTGCTTTTTAACGTTGGGAAAAGCAGAACAGTGGAAGGGGGAATATCGAGAACGTTCTTTTTTTGTGCTATTAGCAACGTTTTCCGTGCTTTCTTGGGTGGGGTTGCTTAGTGTTGCGGATAAGCAGGCTTGGCGCTACGCCATGCCAGTTTTGCCTGGGGTTTATCTTGTGGCGGCAATTGGTATCGATGGTTTGAGTCGCCAGTTTTATGGCCTAAGTCAATATGTGGCACGTTTTCTGGGCTCAAGGCACGGTTCTAGCTCAGTCGGTACGATCTCAGCTCTTCTTCTAACGGTGATTATTGGAACGCAGCTTGGGATTACATCCTCTTGGTATCCGGATTACTATTTGTTTAGAAACTCCATTTCGGGTGGTTTGAGTGTTGCCGTAGAAAGAAATGAAGTAGTGCCAACGTGCGGGCTGGAGCCATTGTACTCTTTTCTGAATAGCAATAAAGTAGGCAGGAGACAAACCTTTGTGACAGTCTGCGGAGATATTGATCTCGTTCGCTATAGTTATGAGCGCCATTACCCTGAAAATCCTGGCAGGATTGAGTTTACCCCATTTGAAGGGGTTTATGGCGGTGATTATTTACTGGTTTTTTCCGCTTTTCGAGAAAAATGTAAACCAATGATTAAGGAAGAAGATCTTCCGCGGCTTGAGGAAGTATTCTCTTATTCACGGGACAAAGTTCAACTTTCTACCATTTATAAAGTCACTCAGCCGGACTTAAAAGATCTTTTCACGTATGGCATTCGAGGAGCATTTCATCAGACTGGATTTCGCGGTCATCACGAGGTTCTCGGTGATATAATAAGTGCGGCTCCACATCGTAGTATTCCTGGGTATCTGTCATTCGGTCAGCATCTATTGTTGGGTGCTGGCAGTTACGAAGTATTATTCCCACTGCTGATACCTGCCTCTGCTAAAGGACGTTTTGATGAGAATAAAGTTGTGCTGCGACTCGAAGTCGGGGCTGAAGAGAAATATGTGCAGTTTAATGAAATTAATCCTGGGGAAGTATCTTTTGTGAAGATGGGGTTTGTTAGGGAGGCAGAACGGCGCGTTCAATTGCGAACATATTGGTTCGGTGCAGTGCCGGTCTCTATTGGTAGCCCGTCGATTATAAAACGGAACAGTCCAAGCAATGACGTATCCAGTGCAAAATAGATAGAATGTTTAAAGACGGATGAGTATTGAAAGCTTCGTGCCTACACTTGGGGGTTTGTCGGGATAATAATCGGATTATCGGAAAAACCTCTAGCTATTTCCTCGGCGATGCTCTTCCAAACGTAATTAAGCTCAACAAAATCTTTAGCCTCTTTTGTCATCGCCTCGGTGTTAATTTCTCCACTAACGAGCTTCGCGGTGAGCTTAGCGAACTCACTTGGTGTTTCACGAATAAAGCAATGACGCTCTGGCTCTGCGGCTACTCCAGCAATGCCTAGAGCGGTGGCCACAACGAGGAGTCGCATCGCCATCGCCGCAAGGATTTTGTTCTTAATCCCTGCCCCCGAGCGCATGGGACAGACAAAGGCACTGGCTTCAGAAAGATAAGGTCTGATATCGGGAACGGTTCCAGTTACCCGTATTCCTTGGGTCTCATTTAGCAGAAGAATTTCTGGCGCAGGATCTGCTCCAACCACGTAGAACTCCACCTGAGGTGAA
>JAAYZI010000132.1 GCA_012514925.1 Deltaproteobacteria bacterium
GCACAAACTCCGCTTTTAAAGCGCCATCGAAGCACTTAAGCTCCTTAGCCAAGCTCTGACATACCTGAAAATAAGCGTCAAAAAGAGCACGATTCAAGGAGATTCCGCAACTCTCCTGCCTTAGCGGAGTGCGCACCACCGTAAGCTCCACCCGTCCTCTTTGAAGACGCGCCGAAATCAACTCCCGCAACTTAGTTTCAAATGACAGATAGGTTCGCGGCAGTTTGAAGCATAGATCTAGGAAGCGACTGTTAACGGATTTAACCTCAACTTCCAGTAAAAGAGCCCCCTGCTCCAGGCTGGCTTTGCCATAACCTGTCATGCTCCTTACTGTCTTACACTCATTCACAACTCCGCCTCTTACAATCCTATGCTTTTAAATCTGTCAACTGATCGATCTTATGCTTTAGCTTCTCCATATTGACCGGCGCTGTACCCACCTCTGAAACCACAAGACCAGCCGCAATATTGGCCAGTTCACCAGCCACAACGACATCCACACCAGCCGCCAGCGCCGCCCCGAAAACAGCCGTGACAGTGTCCCCAGCGCCGCTAACATCAAAGACCTTCTGCGCCACCGTCTCAAGGTAGATACCTTTATCTTCACCGGTGCCCAGAATAACCAGACCACCCTCTCCTAACGTAATGAGCATTAGGTCGGCATTCCATTTCTTTATCAGAATTCCGGCTGCTTTAAAGGCCGATTCACGATCCTCGATTACCATCCCGGCCGCCATCTCCGCCTCCTTTTTATTGGGCTTGGCGACACACACCGCTTCATAAACTCCATAATTAACAGGATGTGGATCCAAAACTAAAGGACAAATACCTAAGCCGATCTGACCTGCAGCTTTACAACGATGCAAACGCCCCATTAATGATGCGCTTATCGCTCCCTTGCCGTAATCTGAAACGATCATGGCTTTGGCATTACCTAGGTTCGCCTCAACCACAGCTGCAAACCCCTCTTTCAACGCCTGCCCCTGCGCCACGCGCTCCTCACGGTCAATCCGCACCACTTGCTGGTTTCTGGCAAGGACACGAGTCTTTAGACAGGTGGGCCGATCCCGATCTACCAACACTCCTTCTTTATGAACACCAAAACTACTGAGTAAGTTCAGAATTGCCTCACCCTCTTCATCATCACCGATAAAGCCACACACACTTACACGCGCGCCTATGTTAATGAGGTTGAGCACCGCATTCCCAGCGCCTCCGAGCCGGTCCTCGGTATTTGTCACCAGCACCACTGGTACGGGGGCCTCGGGAGAAATCCGTGTGACATCGCCCCAAATATAACGATCTAAAATAAGATCCCCCACCACCAGTATCGGCACTCCTTGGATCTTTTCTATGGCCTCTAAGAGATCTGACTTAGAACTCAGCACAGCTGCGGTCCCCCTTTTTTTACAATGAATTCTTGGCTAGGATATAAGAACCATGCCCAACTAGCAAGATTAGGCAGGATTGACTACGGTCGGTACCCTTCCAAAAAACGTCCAACAAAGTTGCCTTCCTCATAGCCGTCAGATTTGACGATTACCCAATCCAAAATGGTCGTTTCCTTAAAGCTAATCGGATCTTCTGACGGATGAGGACCAAGTGTATCGGATCGACTGACCACTCTACCCAGAAGGTCCTGCTCTTGCCAGTCCTTGACCACAACGTAAGACTGCTCGAAACCTCCGCCACTCCTGGGCAGCCTCACTACCACATAGAGAGTCTCACCCTCATCCAATCCTTTCTCGAAACGCCGCTTTACTTCCGGCAACCTCAACCTAGCTTTCTTAACGTACGGTTCAATTGCCGCTTCAAATTGATCTATTTTTTCCGCACTGATTGTACCCGGCCGATCAGCCCGGCCGGCCCGCTCAACTCCGCAGGCGCAAAGTAACGGCAGCAAGCCTATCAGAACTTTAGAGACATTCTGAAAAACCGAGACACTTAAAAAATCATGCATGCTGGCTCTCCTCATTAATTATCACTTGCAATTTTTCCCAAACCATCTCTGCCCTGATTTCACGCATACAACGCTCCTGCATGCCTGGACAACGGCGCTGATAACAGGGAGCGCAGAGCTGATGACTCTCTACCACAAGCTCCTCGCTACCATACGGCGCCACTCGCACCGCCGCGGTAGGCCCAATCAAGGCCAGATAAGGCACCCCCAGCGCAGCGGCCACATGCCCAGGGCCGCTATCGGGCCCGATCGCCGCGCTTGCGCCCTTAAGCACTCCGACCAGCTCAGTTAAACTAGTCTCTCCAACCAGATTCAAAATGCCCGATCCGGCCGCCAATTCCCTGGCCAAAACAGCTTGAGACGAGGCGCCGACCAGCACCACGCCGTAACCTCCGTGGCCGAGCAGTTTTTCCAACAATCCACGATACCCAGCCTCGGTCCAGTTTTTCGATTGCCAAGAGGAACCCAACACCAAAACTACGTAGCGTCCCGTCAGCTTCTCCGCAAGGTGGGGAGCCAAGACTCGAAGGTCAATGCCTCGTATCCCAAAGTCCAAGGGAAAAGAAACTTCAATCCCCAATTTCTCAACAAATTTTAAATAGTGTAACGTCTTTGAGGAGTGTTCACCTTGATATTCAATATAGCAATTATTGAAGAAATGATTCCCCTCCTTGCTATCCTTTGGATGAAAGCCCACCCGCCATTTTGCCCCCGTAAGCCAGGCACAGATACCGCTTTTTAAGATCCGCTGCATGTCAAAGCTGATGTCGAAACGGGCCGCCCGCAACTCCCTTTGCAGCCTAAAAGTGCCAACTACTTTTGAATTGCGCTCGAATATCAAAACCCGGTCAATCTGAGGATGAAGCCTGACCAGCTCCGCCCATTTATCCTCCACCAGCCAGGTGATCGACGCATCTGCAAAGACACGCTTAATCTGAGACACCACGCACAACCCTCGCGTCACATCTCCCAACGACCCCATCAAAATTATCAAAATCCGGGGGCGTGGGGGCAGATGAATGTTTGCTCCTATGCTAGTCATAAGATCTTCTTAATTCCGCACAAAGCCACTCAGAAAGACCCTCGGGCAATCCATGCTTAATCACTGCCCGACGCCACCGGCAAATATACAAATCTCTTAATTTGTTTTTCCTGCCCCTCCATATCCGGGCCTTATCAAAATCAAGCAGGAAAATGCGCTCGCTTTTATCCACCAAAACATTACCCGGATGCAGATCGACATGATAAACTCCATTCTCAATCAGCACAGAGATCTGATTGGTAAGCTTTTTGATAAGACTGAAGGCACGCGCCTCCTCCCGCAGGCTAATACGGGCTAGACTCTCTTCATCTGGAATCTCCTGGGTCACCAACCATCCACGGTAAAACAGACCTCCCTTGACTATAAATGCCAGCGGCTCAGGCGCACTTACCCCTAAGGCGCGCACCCAGTTTAGGACTTCATACTCCTGACGGGGACGCAGGCCTCCCAAATGCAAATAACGATTGGCACCGAAAAATCTAAACACACCTCCACGCCGATAATGCTTAAGCACCACCGGACCGAGCCCAGAGACCTGCGTGGACGTAATGAAACCGCGTCCTCCCAAGACCTCGCTCTCATTGTCAGGCGGAGCAGTGATGGCCTGCACCAGTGACTCGACCTCTGAGTCGGTAAGGTCACGGCTGCTGCCGATGCGATAGCCTTTATAACGCCGCTTTTTAAATTTAGTTTTAATCATGAAAGCAATCTCTCCAACGCCGCAATAACTTCCGAGGCATCTAAATCCCGCATGCAAGCCTCGGTTCCAAGCGGACAAGCGCGCCCTCCATGCGGACGGCAAGGCTTACATGCCAACCCCTTCAACTCAACCACTTCAGCGCGGTTTTTCCACGGTCCAAACCCAAAAGCCGGCGAAGTGGCACAAAAAACGGCCAGCGCGGGAACGTTAAAACCGGAGGCTAAATGAAGAGCCAAACTATCATTGCACAGAACGAGCGCTGCATTCTGGATAATCCACATGGTCTCCGCCAAAGTGGTGAGCCCTACTAAATTGAGGGCTGCTAAACCTTTTCCCACCTCCATACCGGTCTGCAGTTCATCTTTAGAGCCGAGTAAGACCACTGCTTTTTTTCGTTGTATCAGGTACTCCACTACTTTTCGATACCCAGCCGGATGCCACCGTTTGGTGTGCCAGGCGCTGCCAGGCACCACCGCAATGTAGGGCCCGGATAGCTCTTCTGCAATCTGAGGCGCATGCTGGCAGGCGAAAAGTCGAATTCGATCATCCAAACCAGGCAAGGGACCCTCGGCTCCAAGCAGCGCTAACTTACGTCTCACCTCATGCGCCTGGCGCGGCCGGACTGCGCGGACGTGATATAGGAAAGATAGGGCGGCATCCTTGAATCCAATGCGTTTCGGAATCCGGGCTAACCACAATAACAAAGCGGTTCGATAAGAACGATGCAAGGCATAGCAACATTGGAAATTAAAGCCTCTTAGCTCCCTCGCCAAGCGCCACAATCCCCTAATACCGGCGTGACTTTTTCTCTTATCAAAAGTTAA
>JAAYZI010000133.1 GCA_012514925.1 Deltaproteobacteria bacterium
TCCTGGTAACCCTGAAACTAAAGAATTCAGCTCCGCCTTGAGCTCAGACTTTCCTGTTCTGAAAGCAGAGCTTGAAAGCTTCACCTATGAGTTGGCGCCTTCCGGCTTAATTCACTATGGCGCCCCTGAAGGCCTCCACGACGACACTGTTATTACGTTGGCTTTGGCAGCATGGCAAATTAAGAACCTGGAAAGAACCGCAGAACCCAGTTGGGTAATGGGATAACAAGAAAAGAGTTTTACATTATGCCTGAAAATCCCGATTCACCAGTAACTTCTACGCGCGATGGCGGCTTAGTAGTGCATCCTACAGTTGCAGACGCAACAGGAGAGAGTAGCATTCGAATTCCTCAAGCGGACACTAGCCTTGGCGCAGGATTTGGAGAAGGTATAACTGATGATAATAGGCGGTTTGCTGCAGATCGTGAACCTATCGCTGGCTTCTTAATTTACGGCGTTGCCTCGGATGTAGTAGAAAAGTGGTTCAAAGTTAACGACCCAGACACATCAAATGCTGATCCTGAACTAAACAAGGCAGTTCAGAAGGAGTTACGTCGGTTAAGATTCAAAAACGTTCTTCAGCAGTTAATTGAGTTTGAGCGTCTTTATGGGAAAGCCTTGTTAGTAGGTGGTTTCGCAGATGCACAGTCTATTCGGGACCTCCGAAATGAGAAAGCCCAAAGCGCTGAGCTATTGCAAGTTGTGGCTTATCCCCGTTACCAATTTACTATTTCAGAACGTGACACAGAACCCACAAGCTTACGATTCGGACTACCCACGGTTTACAAGGTAAATATGGCGCGTAGCCAGGATCTCAAAGAATCCAACAATTCCCAGTACAACACAGAAATCCATTGGACAAGATGCTTTGAAGCGCAGACTCGCACAAACGGAAACAGCATTTTAGACCTTATCTGGGATGACCTCACGTGTGGGAGAAATATTCGTTGGGGTGTGGGGCAATGGGTTTACCGGGTGGGCGGCGGCTTCGCGGTCATAAAGTTCCCAAAAGAAACCATGGGAAAACCGACCTCTAAGGCTCAACTGCAGGATTGGGCAAGTAGCAAAGAATGGAGCAACATCACTCACCGCACATACATCGCCATACTCAACGAAGTTATGGATTTCAAGTTTGAAGGCGCCCAAGGCGCAACCCTCAACCCAGAACCGTTCTTTGACACCAACACAAAGCAGATCGCTAAAGCCACCGGTATCCCCAAAAGCATCTTGGAAGGTGCAGAAGCTGGAGCGCTCACAGGATCCGAGAAGAATGATCAGCAATACTACAAGAAAATAAGCGGCATCCAAAGCGACTTTGAAGATGCAATTCGATGGGTGATTGATTTGCTTGTTTCTGCTGGGCAAATTGAAGGTTACTCTCAGACCTCAGCTAGTGACAGTGAGCCTGCTGGTTCCGTGTTGAAGCGTATGTTTCGCCGTGTCGTGCAGCACATTCAAGATACAGCACCTAAAAGGTTTGATTATGAGATTGAGTGGAACAGCGCTTTTGAACTAAACGAGTTAGATGAAGCTCGTATTAGCCTTATGCAGGAGCAGGGAAACAGTCTCAAGCTTGAGTATATGCTCAAAGATGAAGTTCGTGCAGAGAAGAACTTGCCTCCGTTGCCTTTAGGCGAAGGCCAAACGTTGAAGCAGTCTCAAACGTCCAGCTCGTTTGGTGTGTCGACGTCTCCGCAAAGCCCGAACTTGGCAGATTCAAAGGTTTCCAATGCGTACCCCGAGTTTGTTGTTTCAATGCAGAAGCTTATTGATGCCGCTAAAATAGGTGCGTTAACGAGGGCTGCTGCTATTCATGAAGCTGAGCATTTGATTGGAAACTATAGCCGAACCCGTGAGCAGGATGCGCTTAATTGGCTTTCGAAACGCACTAATCAGCCATCGCTTTTGGTGTTGCCTCCCGAAATGCAGCTACAGCTCGAAGGGCAAAGGAAGTTGTACCTGGAGCAATTTGTGAAGATTATGGATGATGCCCTCAATGCCCAAGAGCGCACTTCCTTGTAATTCCTAACATAATTCTTAATTAGCTTAGAAAATCCATCATGGGACGTAAATTTCCCTCTGTTGAATTGTATCTAGATTTAAAGAGAATCAAAAAACATAAAACTGAAATAGCGCGTGCTAAGGATGAATATAAAAGGAAGAAAATAAGTCAATGAAAGTACTAGCAATCTGCGGAGCTGCTAACAAGAAGCGCAACACCGCCACCATGTTAAAGAACGCATTTGACGGCGCGCTAAGTGTGCCCGGCACCAGTGGAGAAATCGTTTACCTGTATGACCTTAACTTTAAAGGATGCATTGGATGCCACTCCTGCAAGCTCCTTGATGAGAACAAGTTCGCACGCTGCGCTATGAGGGACGGTCTAACTCCGATATTAGAAAAAGCTATTGCTGCGGATCTCATCTTGATCGGTTCGCCGATTTATTTTGGCGATGTGACTGGTGAGACGCGCTCATTTATCGAGCGATTTGTCTTTCCCGGCATGACATATAACAAAGAGCGCATCCCCACTTATCCAAAACGCCACAAAGTTGGCTGGGTATTCACAATGAACGCAGCCTGTGGGTATTACAAAGATTTTTTCTCTGGGCTGATCGGGATGATGAATTATGTTATCGGTGAGTCTGAGTATGTAACAGCATGCCAAACGCAGCAGTTTGAGGATTACTCGAAATATGCCGCAACTATGTTTGATGTAGAAGCGGTCAAGAAACGCCACATCGAGCAGTTCCCCAAAGATTGCGAAGCTGCATTCGAGATGGGGAAACGACTGGCAAACAGGTGAATTTTTACTCTGATTTTTAAATCCGGACTGCGCGTCGCATGCACTATCAAAGGGTTTAGATTATAACTATCACAGGATTTACCAACATAATTCTTTATTCTGAAGCAAAATATCATACGAAATTCCACCGTAGCTGGATTAAATATTGAAAAATGAGGTATGCATGTGACATCTCCATTATCTGGGGGTTCGGTAGGCTTCTGGGGTAGTGGAGAAGGTATTAGTTTGCGTCTTGGAATGCTTAGTGGCTCTATCAATACAGGATCTTACAACAATGCACTTCAAGTGTTAGCACCTGCGTATGGAGTTCAGTATTTCAAGATGTCAGGTCCTAAACCAAAATGCGATTACTGCATCCGATATTACGGGCGCATTTACCGGCAAGGTAGGTTCATGCCCGAGTTTCCTGCACACCCGTTTTGTCCACATTTGTGGGATGTGTGGTTTCCTCGTGTAGAATCCGAGTTTGCAGCATTCTGGAATCTTAACTTCTAAACAGAAAGCCACAGATGTAAATCCCAGCGCGAATTTATCTTGTTTACGCATTACCTTTTTCTCTTCTATAGTTAGACAGCTTTGCCAGCTTTCCAAGGCTCAGGGCAATTTTCATAAATTGGAAATCGAATGTAGAAAAAGCATTCTGACTGAAAAAAATTGTCAACACCCGCCTTTGTTACACAAAATTCTAATAGAAACCGAGCTTTTCATCTATCCGCGTCATCCATTTTGGCTTGCTGAAATTATTATGCTTGCCCAGATAGTAACCGCCTATTCCCCCAATAGGCATTAACACAAACAATAGGAGAAAAAAATATACCGTAGCCCCTATTGTGGCGTCAATGAGTCTAAACATGTTTGGTCCACCCAAACGCATCGAAACGAGTGTAAATAATACTGGACCAAA